>CAZZDT010000236.1:0-6148 GCA_964652435.1 uncultured Bdellovibrionales bacterium | reverse complement strand
CTAGACCAAGTGAACCGAAAGGCTCATGAGAAGGGCATAGCGGTGTCCCATAACGGCGCTGACTTTGGTGATGAGATTTGTGCTGACCGCGAGAAGCTCTTTAAAGTCTTAACCAATATGGTCGATAACGGCTTAAAATTTACCCCGGAAGGCGGTCGAGTCGATGTTGTATGGGGCAAGATGGAGAAAGATGGTCAAGCACTGATTCGATGTGAAGTACGCGATACCGGGATTGGAATTGCTCCGTCCAATCACGAGACTATTTTCGAAAGTTTTTCTCAGGTGAACAGCTCCCATACCCGTGCGTTTGGTGGGGCTGGTTTAGGCCTCGCGGTTAGCCGCGAATTGATTAGGCTACACGGTGGTGAGATTTGGGTGGAAAGTGAATTGGACCAGGGGAGCCGGTTCATTTTTACGATTCCCAGCGATTTAGGCCAAAGCGCCACTTGAGGCATCTAACCTTTCCTCACTTTATGTTTTGCACTTTTGGTCCAGATTCTTGGCCGAATCGTACTTGTTTGTTTGAGGGTTACTAAAGCTTTATCTATACTATTCTTAACTTCCGAGCATGACTGTGGCGGTTGGGTCGTAAGGAAGTATGGGGTTTACAATGACAGTAGATGAGAGCTTGGTGTCTCGTTTTGTGGGCGGTTTGCGTGTAGCGGTTATTGGTGCTGGCCCCGCGGGATTTTATGCGGCAGCCTCTTGCTTCAAAGAAAAAGAATTTCCAATTCATGTGGATATGTTTGAACGGCTTCCCAGCCCATTTGGCTTGGTTCGGTTTGGTGTTGCGCCTGACCACGATAAAATCAAATCGGTCTCGCGTGTTTATGACAAAATAGCGAGTCATGAGAACTTTCGGTATTTCGGAAACGTTGAGTACGGAAAAGATATAACGCTTGAAGACCTACTTTCCCATTATGACCACGTGATTTTTGCGGTGGGTACTCAAGGAGACCGGCCTCTCAATATTCCAGGCGAGAACCTCGAGGGGAGTATGTCTGCTCGGGAGTTTGTTGCTTGGTACAATGGGCATCCGGATTACCGTGATTTAAAGGTTGATTTAAGTGCTAAAGCAGTCGTGGTTGTGGGGGTGGGAAATGTTGCACTGGATGTGGCCAGAATCCTGGCGAAAACAACCGATGAACTTAAGCCCACCGATATCGCATGTCATGCGCTGGACCAATTACGAGAGTCTCAGGTTGAAGACATCTATATCTTAGCTCGACGTGGTCCCGCCCAAGTGAAGTTTACTTTGCACGAGATTAAAGAGTTTGGTGATTTTGCCAACGCTACAACTTCGGTGCGGCCGAAGGATCTGGAGCTTGAACCAGGCAGTGCGGCGGAGTTGGAACGTAACAAGTTGGCCAAGCGAAATTTCGATGTATTGCGCAGCTTCAGTGAGACGGTCCATACCACTTCGGGCCGCCGGGTTCATTTTCTCTTTAAGACATCACCGGTGGAAATCAGTGGCGAGACCCGGGTTGAGAATATGAAAGTGGTTACCAATAGGCTGGAAGAACAAGAGGGTGGCTATATTCAGTCTGTAGCAACCGAGGAATTCGATAACCTGCCTTGCGGCATGGTTATGCGCTCTGTGGGCTACCGAGGGACCCCGCTGGCGGGACTTCCTTTTGACGAGAAGCGTGGTGTCGTGGCCAATGTAAGTGGGCGGGTGGTCGACGCGCCCGGTGGTACGCCTATTCCAGGGCTTTATGTTGCTGGGTGGATCAAGCGGGGACCATCGGGGGTTATCGGGACCAACAAGCCAGATGCTCAGGAAACCGTGAAGCTGATGCTTGAGGATTCTATCAGTCGTGAACCTTGTGAGCACCGAAATCCCGAGTCAATTGTGGAGCTTTTAAAGCAGCGTGATGTGGACTTTGTTGATTTTGAGCGGTGGCAGCGCATTGACGCTCATGAACGCGCTGAGGGCGATACTCAGGGGCGCCCGCGGGTAAAATTGGCGACCGTCGAGGGTATGTTGAAGGTTTAGTGGGTTTCTGGATCCAGGCTCATACTTTTCGGGTGCTTCTAAGCTCTGATTCTTTCATTTCAAGCCCTTATCCGTGACATTGGGAGTTGCTGAAGCCATAGGCAGGTGGTAGGCAGCAGCCTTCGTGGTTTGGACGTAAAATAAGAGGTTTAACTGTGGAAAATAAGCTCGACAACCATTCAGTTCAGGAAGAGGCCGGCGCCGACACCAAGCGTAATTTTATCCGTGCGATGATTGAGCGTGACCTTGAGGCTGGAAAGTACCATGGCAAGGTGACCACGCGATTTCCGCCTGAGCCCAATGGGTACCTTCACATCGGGCATGCCAAGTCTATCTGTCTGAACTTTGGCTTGGCTCAAAGTTACAATGGCAATTGTCATTTGCGATTTGACGATACGAACCCTGTCAAAGAAGACACTGAATATGTGGATTCAATCCAACACGATGTAAAATGGCTGGGCTTTGACTGGGGTGACAATCTCTTTTTCGCTTCAGACTATTTTGAGAAGATGTACGACTACGCGATTGGCCTGATAAAAGAAGGTAGGGCTTATGTCTGCAGTCTGAAAGAAGACGAGATTCGTGAATACCGCGGCACCGTTAAAGAGGCTGGGAAGCACAGTCCATATCGTACGCGAACTGTAGAAGAAAACCTCGACCTGTTTGAGCGTATGCGAGCGGGTGAGTTTAAAGATGGCGAACATGTCTTGCGGGCTAAAGGGGATATGGCTGCAGCCAACATGAAGCTGCGGGATCCATTGCTTTATCGAATTCGCCACGCACATCATCACCGAACGGGTGACAAGTGGTGCATTTATCCGATGTACGATTATGCTCATTGCTTGTCTGACTCTATTGAGCGCATCACGCATTCTATTTGTACACTGGAATTTGAAAACAACCGCGACCTTTATGATTGGTTTCTCAGTGAAGTCTCTGCGCCCACACCACGGCCGGAGCAAACAGAGTTTGCTCGGCTAAGCCTCACGTACACCGTTATGAGCAAGCGTAAGCTTTTGCAATTGGTGCAAGAAGGATTGGTTTCCGGTTGGGATGATCCAAGAATGCCTACCATTGCGGGTATGCGTCGCCGTGGATATACGGCCGAGGCTCTTCAAGACTTTTGTGAACGCATTGGCGTGGCTAAAGCCAACAGCTTAGTCGATGTGGCACAATTGGAGTACAGTGTGCGTGATGACTTAAATCATCGCTCGCCTCGAGTGATGTGCGTGCTGGACCCTATCAAGGTGGTGATTGAGAACTATCCTGAAGACAAAGTCGAAATGCTGGATGCGCCTTACTGGCCTCACGATATTCCCAAAGAGGGAACCCGCGGGGTTCCACTGACTCGCGAAGTCTTTATCGAGCGCGATGACTTTATGGAGAATCCTCCCAAGAAGTTTTATCGCTTGTCTCCGGGCAACGAAGTTCGTTTGCGTTATGGTTATGTGATTCGCTGCAATGAAGTTATCAAAGACGCTGCAGGTCATGTTGTAGAGCTGCGTTGTAGTTACGATGTCGATACTTTGGGCAAAAACCCAGAAGGTAGAAAGGTTCGAGGAGCCATCCACTGGGTGTCGGCAACTGAATCCATTGAAGCTGAAATTCGGCTTTACGACCGTTTGTTCAGCGTTGAACAACCCGATGCCTATGATGGTGATTTCAAAGACACCATGAATCAGGATTCACTGGTGGTCCAAAAAGGATATGTCGAGCCAAGTGTAAAATCTGCTGATGCCGGCGACCGCTTTCAGTTTGAGCGGCAGGGTTATTTTTATCGCGATATTGAATCCAGCGATTCTAAGTTGGTTTTCAATCGTACGGTTGCGCTGAAAGATTCTTGGGCCCGTCAACAAGTTGCGCCTGCGGTTGAGGCACCAAAGCCCAAGGAAGAAAAGAAGTCGAAGCCTAAAGCCAAGAAGCAAGAGCCGGTAGCGAAGTCATTTTCGCCTGAACAAGAAGCCGAGATGAAACGGCTAACGGATGCATATGGCATTGGGTCGGGTGATGCGGAAACCTTTGTTGCAAATGGAGATTTATTGGCGTTCTTCGAAGACGCGTTGAAGCATCACGACAATGCGCGAGCGATTGCGAACTGGGTGGTCAACGATGTCATGCGCGAGCTAAAGGATGGAGCTTTGTCCGAGCTTAAGTTTGGTGCATCGGAAGTGGCCGAGTTGGTGAAGCTCATTGATGACGGTTCTATTTCTGGAAAGATTGCGAAAACAGTTTTTGCAGAGCTCGTGAAAGTGGGCGGTAGCCCAACTCAAATCGTTGAAGACAAAGGCTTGAAGCAGCTGACCGATCCGGCGGAAGTTCAGCCGATTGTTGATAAGATTCTGGCTGCAAATGAGGAGGCGGTTGCTCAGTACCGAGGTGGTAAGACCAATCGCATGGGCTTTTTTGTTGGCCAGGTCATTAAGGAAACGGGTGGGCGAGCCAACCCCCAACTCGTGAACAAATTGTTGAAAAAGTCTCTAGAAGGCTGAATCACGATTCATTTTTTGCCCATTTGGGCTCCCTACATGACGAATCTACCTTGACGAGACGCGTCGGGGGCGGTCTGATGATGTCTGCAGATAGACGTCACGCACCTACCTGCTGCCACATGACCGCCGGTCATACAATCATGGGGGAATCGACATGGGGAATCGTTGCAACCGCTTAACATTGCTGTTTTTTTTGTTAACCGCATGGTCTATTCAGGGCTGTCAAAGTGCACCCCACGAGCCAATGACCTTGGAGGCCGGTTGCAATCCTCTGCTTGCGGGAGCGGATTGTCTTCTTCCATATCCCTCTGATGTCTTCATGGTGGAAGATCAAGCAATGCCATCCGGCCAGCGCGTCGAAATCCCAGCTTCAGCGGACGTTTACAGTAGCCATGGTCAGTCCACAAAGATGGATTACGCTCTCGATGGCTTTTCAAAGACGCCACCTATCGTAACAACTCTGAACTCAACGCTTTCGCCCGACGGACTCGTTGGTATTTTCGATGACCCGGAACTTTCGATTCAGCCGGGTAACAAAACGTTGATCATCAATGCTGAGACGGGTGAACTCGTGGCTCACTTTGTGGACCTCGACCCACGTTCGCAAGAGCCTGAGCGTCAGGCATTTGTATTGCGTCCGATTGTAGGACTGGAAGAACAAACAACTTATATTGTTGCTATCCACGGTGTGAAGGACAGTCTTGGGAATCTGATCGAAGCGCCCGAAGGTTTTCGCCGGTTGCGAGACGATGTAGCAAAGTGGGACGACTCACTGGTCCCATTGATGGACCGCTATGAATCCAGCATTTTCCCAATGATTGAAGCATCGGGTGTAAGCCGCGATGAGATTCAGTTGGCGTGGGATTTCACCACGGCCACCACAGTCCGCACCATGGATGATGTGCTTCGGGCTCGCGAATTGGCTTTGGAAGTTTTGAAAGTGAATCCTCCAAGAGTGGAGAGCATTAGTTTTGAAGAGCATGATTCAGGCAAAGCTTGGAGAACCATTGCTGGAACCATCAGTGCGCCTGCGGTGGTAGCGTCGGCTGACCCGGGAGCACTTTTGAACCGTGATGAAAATGGTCGCGTCATGATTGACGGTGAAATTACTTTTCCTTTCTATGCACGGATCCCGCGCAGTGTCGGGGAATCGGGTATGCCGGGTGATGTGCTGCAATTCGGTCACGGATTTTTTGGCGAGCGCACTGAAGGCATTGGTGGCGCTGTTACCAATATTGCTCAAGAAACAGGCAGCGTTGTTTTCTCTATCGATTGGTGGGGCATGTGCTCGTCTGACATTGGTTTGATGGCAGGTGGGTTAAGCAAGAACCTGACGGAATTGATGGATGTAACTGACCGGATGCCGCAGTCTATGGTTAACTGGCTTGCTTTGACTGAGGCTCTATCTGGGGAGTTGGCTCAGAAAGAAGCATTCATTCACCCCGAAACCGGGAACCTTCTATACAACGATGAAAATCTTAATTTTCTTGGAATCAGCATGGGCGCCATTTTCGGTGGTGTTTACTCAGCGTTGAATCCCAAACTGGACAACGTGGTACTGCACGTGGGTGCTGCTGCATTCTCTCAAATCATGTTTCGGGCGCAGCCGTTTGGCGCTTTGCTTTTCATGTTGGAGATGGCGGTTCCAGACCCATTGGATCAG
>CAZZDT010000235.1:0-6157 GCA_964652435.1 uncultured Bdellovibrionales bacterium | reverse complement strand
TAAAAAACTCGCCCTCTTCAGCGTAAACACCGCCCACTTCCGCTACACGGCCACCGCCACCACCTACCGTGGCAAACTTACCTTCGCCCAACTCCACCATGTGTGTAATCCGCCGAGAAACCGACTGATAAACCAAGCTCACCATACGCTTATCTGCACTTACTGCATAAATGCGTCCTCTTGGGTCATCTCGACCCGTAGCACCGGTGGAAGCAAGAATGTTGCCATGGCGGTCCACCGCCAAATCAAAGATTGCCTCATCGTTAGAACCCGCAAGCACTTGCCCCGTACCAACCATATCGATTTGCCACAATTGTGCGCGTACATCGACTTTTGATTTTTCGCTTTCAATCAGTGCAGCTGCGCCTTTAACGGCCGCTGCATAAACATGCTGGTCGGCTACAATCAGATCGACCACTTCGGGCAATCGCGTATCAAACATAGCCACAAAGTCGTCGGAGGATGGAGCTTGGCGGTAAACGACACCCCTCTCGCCGCCGCCAACAAAAATCCCGTGCGTTTCACATAAAGCCAGTGACCTAAGATGCTTTTGCTCGGGCGTAAAAATAGCTTCACCTTTACCCTTGCGATTGACTTCAACCACTGCCCCTGGCTCACCCGTAGCCAAAAGCATGGTGCCATCTTTTTTAAATTCCATATCCCAAACATAGCCGGCGTCGGCTTCATGGTAGACTTCGCTCTTACCGTCTTTACCAACCCGCTGAATAACCGCTGGCGGCCCCGATGCTACATAGAGATAATCACCGTGCACCTTTAGGGAAGTAACCATCGCTTCCGACAATTCAATGATGGTCTCTTCTTTACCCGATGCATCGATGTAAACGACGGTCTGGGTATCTACCCGAGCGACCGCAACACCATCCTTGTAGGCGGTAGCTGCACTGAACGCAGCTTCGGGATCATTGAACCATTCTCGGCTCTGGGGTGGCAGGGTAATGGCACCATCTTCACTTAATGCTGTGGACTCAGGATTCCCGTTTAAGAGAACTCCAAAGCCCTCTAACTCGTAAAACCGGGTACTCTCGGCACCAGCCACGCTGCACATTCCAGTAACACAAACTGTCGCTACCAACTGACGCAATACAGACCCACAACTTTGCATATTCAACTTACCCATCATTCTTGTTTTCAATTATTAATAAGGCGCCACACGAAGAGATACCGAGGTGATTCCATTGATCACACCTGGCCGCTCTTTCGATTCCTCAAAGCTTACCCCTGCCTTGCGAAGCTCCTGATTCGTTCGTCCCAAAAGCTTTACGGCCGCGGTCCCAGGCAAAAAGGCGTGATCTTCCACACCTGACTTCAGGCCCACGCCCTTACGTAGAGCCATAAAATAGAGTCGTCCGGCATCTCTAAAGCGCCCAATCCAGCGGGCCAAGGCTTTAACAGACCGAGGCATAGGGCCTCCTTGCACCATTCCCGCAACTTGATTTGCGCCCATGGCATCACATGCTACCAAATCGATTTTTTGCCCAGCCCAGTTTCTCGGAACCGTAAACTTAAATGTCTCAATATGAGATCCTCCGCCCGCTCGAAACATACGTACAGATGCAGTTACCTCGTCACCAGGCTTAGCGATGGAACGGTCCAATGTAAGAGACTCGATGTATTCCTCTACGGGCTCAGCTATCCACTCAGCGTGCATCTCCACGCGCATACCAGGAGCAGGCCCAAACGGTGTTCTCCATAATGAAGCCACAATGCGGGCAACATCCACCGAAGCATAAACCGGCATCATCTCATTTTTTTCACCAGAATAAACCCGCGAAATATCAATCGGTTCCAAGCCATCACCGCGAATCGATGCTTTCATGCGAAGCATACCGCGATGCCCCACATCGAGCCGTGAACCAATGACACTCGAAAGGCCAACAGCCACCAAACGCGGGGTCAAACCAGCATCGCGGGCTACTTCGAATTTAAAATCATCTTTTCCGGCCGGAGTGCGCACCGTACCGTGTACGGGCAGCATCGCGGGGCCCTCCCCTAAAATTCCACCGATTGCAGGCAAACGGTCTTGTACCAATTCACCAACCACCGGCCCGGGAGCAGACATTTTAAACGAACGTCGCTGGGTGGCCATGGTGTTTAAAATGGTTCCACCGGCCATGGGAATGGAAACGGCGCCTCCCCCCATGAAAGGGTGACCAAAGGCTGTGATCTCTTTGCCTTCAACGGTTGTTACGGTGCCCGTGGCCGCAATGCTAACATCGCCGCGAACCAAAATAGCCGTGATGGTTCCTCCGGGTTCTAAAGCAGGTGCATCGGCGACATGACCACCACCGCCGCCGCCCGCAGGCTCAAAGCCCATCGACCGAAACCAAGGAGAATAATGGTTACGTAAGTAAGTCGGCATGCCGGCAATGGCCATGGGTGCAGAAATTGGCGCAAGTCCTTCATCCGGTGTGGTGTCAGCTGCAGCAACACCATTGGTAAAGGCATCCCAATCGCCTTCTGCTGCAATCTTCCAGGGCCGCTTCTCTTCCGGGAGCGTCATCACCTTCATCATGTCTTCAATGGGTGTGATGCCAGCGATGGGTTCCTTAGCAAATGCTGCGAATGCATAGCCCAGCGCTCCCAATATCTTTCCATCGATGGAGCATGGACTGCCACTCATCCCAGCTACCACACCCGTGAACTCGGGCTTATCGCCCAAAAGTTTGACCATGGTCAGATGACGCCCTGGTCCCAGGTAATCGCGCATGACTCCCTTGACCACAAAGTCAAAGGGTTCAACCTCGGTACCTTCAAACACAGTTAAACATTGTCCCTTTTGCCCGGGCTTCACCTCATCGAGAGGCATAATCGGAGGAAGGGATAAGGAAGCAGCTATTAATAATGGAATGAACACGAGGTCACTCTACTCCAAGGTGTTGAAGATGTCACCGCGCATGCTTGAGTACCAAGCTTCGTGGCAATCACCATGATGCATCACTTAAAAGTTATACTCTCAAGCTAGAGCCAATTCACGCACAGCATGCCACATAAGATCCAGAAGTTCTCGAGCATTTTCGACCTACACGTCCAGGTTTTCTTATGAACCCTCGTCTCGCTTCCATGGGGCACTCCTTAGAACGCAGCCGATGAACGATTCATTCCCGATTTCACTGCACAAATAGCCTGGAGCGATCTTTTGTAGGAGAGGTCTCGGCGGGTTCTCACCACCCAAGCCGCAGACTCACCCTGGATTCCCTGAGATCCTCCTGGTAAACCCCCCAATCATGCTCAGCAGTACCTTATTGATTGCACTTTCTATCTTTGGATCCTCCTACTACGTCTCGGCGGAGGTTGTAGGTTCCATCGAGGCCACGCTTACCAAGCAGACAGGCAGCCACGGCCCGGCACTTGCGGCTCAAACAGCTCGGCTTCTGGGATGGAAGGGCGATGTGGCCAGACATGTTTATCGGGGTGATAAACTTCGACTCGCCTATACCATTGAAGAAGTGCCTCAGCTTTTAGCCTTGGAGTACGATGGGCTCAAAATCGACATAGGTGCTTACGGCTTCAAAGGAAAGGATGGCATTCGGCGTTACTATGACGCCCAAGGTAAAGGCATCGAACCGGCCATTAAACACTCTCCATTGAGCAATTATGACCAAATCACAGAAGTGCCTCAACGCGGCCGGGGGAAACGTCGTCACTCCGGCGTAGACTTCAAAGCAGCAACCGGTACCCCGATTCACATGCCATTCAATGGCCGCGTCAATCGTGTGAACTGGTCCACCCGCATCAACGGAAAATGCATCGAAGTCATCTTTCCCAGTGGAAAAAAAGCGCGCTTCTTGCATTTGCACACCGTGGACAAAAGTGTGAAAGCAGGCCGCAACTTAAAAGCCGGTGCGCCGTTGGGTACCGTGGGCTCCACGGGCCGTTCTGGCGGGCCTCACCTTCATTATGAGATTCTCAGTCCAGCGGGGAAAATTTTAAATCCCTTAGACATCCATGGAACCAAGCCATTTTTCATTCCTGCAGGGCTTAAGAAAAGGTTTCAAGCCCAGGTTAAGACCTACCAGTCAAAGCTAAAAGCCTATTAAAAACGGACAATTAGAAAAAAAAGAGCACTTTCTTCACTTTTAAGTGCACAAAATTCGCGGCTGTATCGACAAACCTTGGGAACAAGGAGACAGCGCAATGCGATACACATATGCATCCAAGAGATTATTCATCACCCGGCTTATTGCTCTCATTTTCATAAGCCTCCCCGCTTGGGCTCAAGCCAGCACCCCGCGAACCGTGGTCACAGATAAGCTTCCCGTTTTCACCGACCCAGGTCGCATTCCTACTCTGGAAACACAAATCGATGGAAGCGTTGCCAAACTCCCTCTCCAGCACACCCACGTCGATGTTGAAATCACCCAAGGCGTGGCCCGAGTTGAAGTCACCCAGAGCTACAAAAACCTCTACACAAAACCGATTGAGGCGCTCTACACATTCCCTCTGCCCATGAACAGTGCAGTGGACAGCATGCAAATGGTGATTGGCGAGAGAACCATTCAAGGCATGATTAAAAAACGAGTCGATGCCCGCCGAATCTACGAGGAGGCCAAAAAGCAGGGTCAAACCGCGAGCCTCTTGGAGCAAGAGCGCCCAAATATCTTTTCCCAATCGGTTGCCAATATCGCTCCCGGAACAGACATCGATATTGTCGTTTCTTACGTTCAGTCTCTGACTTACGCCGCAAACCAATGGGAGTTTGTATTCCCGATGGTTGTTGGTCCACGTTTTGTTCCACCAGGCCATCCCGATGGCTCGGGAACCGAATCCCATAAGCGTTTGCACCCATTGGTGCTGGGACACGGACAACGTCCTGGCAACGATATTTCCATGAACATAAAGATCTTCAGTGGCTCGCCAGTGAAGCACTTTCATGTTCCAACCCATGATATCACCAGTCAAAACGCTGTGGACGGTTCTCTTACCTTAGCCTTGGCCAGCCATGACCGGATTCCTAACCGCGACTTTATTCTTCACTTTCAAACAGCATCTGCGCTGCCCACTGCTTCCGTACTCACTCACCATGAGAACGACGAAGGATTCTTCAACCTAACAGTCATGCCTCCCATGCCAGCCCTCGATGCGGTGAAGACTAATGAAAGAGAGTTTATTTTCGTAGTGGATGTTTCCGGCTCCATGCGCGGTGTTCCACTCTCCATGTGCAAAGACGCCATGAAAGAGGCTCTGAGCCAAGTAAGACCGCAAGACACATTCAATGTGATTACATTCGCCGGACATACCAAAAAGGCATTCGCTCAGCCCCGTCGTGCGTCTCAGCACAATATCCGCGAAGCCCTCGCCGTGGTGGACCGTCTTCGGGCGGGCGGAGGCACGATGATGGCTGGCGCCATTGCTGAAGCCTTGAATCCCGATATCGAGAGCAAGCGAGAGCGGTATGTATTCTTCTTAACCGATGGATATGTGGGCAACTCAAAACAAATCTTCGCCAAGACACAAAACTTCGTGAAGACCCTATCAGAGCGTGGCCAAAAAGCGCGCGTATTTGGGTTCGGTGTTGGCTCCAGCGTGAACCGTCACCTGCTCAATGGCCTCAGCGAGGCCGGCCAAGGTGTCACCTTTTACTCCAGCACCAGACAAGACCCAGCACAAAGTGCCAAGCAATTCTTTAGGGCCATCGAGAAACCGATTCTCTCAGATATCCACTTAGAGTTTGAGGGAGTCGAGGTCAGCGATGTTGAGCCACAAGTCATCCCCGACCTCTTATCAGGCAGACCTTTGGAGATTCTTGGTCGATACAAGCAAATAGCGAAAGGAAAAGTTCACATCTACGGCATTCTCAATGGGCAAGCCCACACCATGACTGTACCGCTGAATCTTGGCGTCAGCCCGGCTACCCACGGTGCACTGAAAACCCGATGGGCAAGAGCTCGAGTCAAAAGTCTCACCCGCCAAACGTGGCAAGGAACCACCGATACGCTGAAGCAAAGTATCACTGAGCTTGGCTTAAATTATGGATTGGTCACTGCATACACCAGCTTTGTCGCGGTTGATTCCCTCAGCCAAAATGACAACGAAGGTATCCTGACCATCGAGCAGCCAACCCACGTGGCCGAGGGTCTAGACCCCAGCGCCGCAGGCAACCGTTTTCAACGGCGTGCCCTGCCCATGATGAACAAGC
>CAZZDT010000234.1:0-6181 GCA_964652435.1 uncultured Bdellovibrionales bacterium | reverse complement strand
GAGGCCTGGTGAAGCAGAGAGGCTTCGGGAAAACGGCACTCGCAGTTTTTGGAATATTTCTCTTCCGTTCCGTTGGGATCATTGGGGCATGAATAAATGCCGTCGATAAATGCCATCGGGTCTTGCTCAGAGATAAAGCACACCAAATTACAGTGCAGGTCCTCAAGTTTAGATTCTGAGATTAAACCATGGGCCACAGCCGGGTGATGAGCGATTAGAAAAACGGTATATCCCAGTTCACGAATAAGACGGATGGCTTCACCTACGTTTTCATAAATTTCTTCTTTGGTGACATCGGTGCGGTCAGCCTGCTCGGGTATGAGAACGTTATCTCTTTCTAAAAATATGCCTCTGTTGTGTCCGCTCATAGTCATGATTTTAACCCGATGCGGTGGGTTGAGCCCAGATGAATCTTAGGAAATCCAGAAGAGTACGATGTTTGCCTACATCGTTGAGTTACTCTCAAGTACCGAATTTTTTTCAGGTTATGGGGTGAAAGTTTCTTTTCAGCTCGTTCGGGGTTTATGCTAGTTAATAGTAAGGACGATGAAGCTTAAAACTGCGTTACAGATATTCAGCTACCTTGTGGTTGTTCTATTAGCTGCCGGGTGCACGTCTGCTCTGAAGCAGGATACGGTCGTGGTCTCCGATGAAATGTCCTTGGATGATGCTCAAGACATCGCGGCATACTTCTATGGGCAGCACTTGAGTCGGTTTGGTGATCACCCGTTGATGCGAGCAAAGACTTTCGAAGACACACTGGAAATTCTTCGTTCGGATAATATTGCTTTGTTTCCTTCTGGAATTCGGACGGCCATTTCTATCCCCGGTGTTAAAGGCAGAGCCATGGTTGCTCAGACTGAGCTGGCTTGGGGAGAGGCACTGACCGTATTAGGCAATGTTCAACTTCGTATTTTGGACAGGCTGGCCGAGTATAAAAATAGAGAGCAAGCCGCCTTTGACGCGGGGCAATTGGATGCTCGGGATCAAGCTGCCTTTAAAGAACTACGTGATGCCTATGACCAATCCTATTCTTTGGCGAAGGCGCTGATTCGAGTTGGTGTTCACCGAATAGAAGTTGGTGGTGAAGCGGCTCGCCAAGTGATTGAAGAGTTCCCCCGCAGTTATCTTGGTTACCGGGTTGCGGCTGATTTTTATCGTTTAACAAAGCAGTGGAAACAATTTGATGCGGTGATGATTAAGTTGCAGCAACTTAATCCGGTGAGTGTGGGTTTAGCTTTTCAAAAAGGGGTGGCTGCGAGAGACCGTGATGGAGATGTTGTAGCGGCTCGGCGCTGGTTCTCGGTGGCGCTATCCCGAGATGCGCGGTTTACTCGGGCCTCGGTTCATCAGATCATGACTCAAGATAGCTATATTGAGTTTGAGCGCGCCTTTCAGGACTTTCGGCAGATCCACCCGGATCATCAAATCGTTTTGTGGGCCGCGCCTTTGGTTGGACGGCTCCATAAAGTTAGAATCGGCAAACCTGATTTGAATACGCCAATTTCTCCCTTGGCTCAGTAGTGCCAAGGAAATTTTAGAAAATCTTGCTCGCGTTTTTCAACAAAGGAATCGCGACCTTCTTTGGCCTCTTCGGTGCCGTAGGCCAGGCGTGTCGCTTCACCGGCAAAAAGCTGCTGACCAACCAAACCATCGTCAATCATGTTGAAGGCATATTTAATCATGCGCATAGCGGTTGGACTCTTGTTGTTCATGGTTGCGGCCCATTCCAGAGCAACATCCTCTAGCTCCGCATGGGGTACCACTTTGTTGACCATCCCCATGGCGAATGCTTCTTCTGCGCTGTAGTTGTGTCCCAAAAAGAAAATTTCTCGGGCGCGTTTTTGACCACACTGTCGAGCGAGTAGGGCTGAACCGTAGCCGCCATCGAAGCTGGCAACATCGGGATCCGTTTGTTTGAAGACTGCGTGCTCTTTACTTGCGAGGGTCATATCGCAAACCACATGCAAGCTGTGTCCGCCGCCAACGGCCCAACCGGGTACGACTGCCATAACGACCTTAGGCATAAAACGGATCAAGCGTTGAACTTCGAGGATATGCAGTCGGCCGAGTCTGGCTTGGTCTACATTGCCTTCGTCACTGCCTTCATACTTGTAACCGTCTTTTCCACGGATACGTTGGTCGCCACCTGAGCAAAATGCCCAGCCACCATCCTTCGGGGATGGTCCATTGCCGGTGATGATGACTGTTCCAACATCGGAGGTCATGCGTGCATGGTCGAGCGTGCGGTAAAGTTCGTCGACTGTGTTTGGACGAAATGCGTTACGAACTTCAGGCCGGTTGAATGCAATGCGAACGGTGCCTTGGTTTTTGGCCCGATGATAAGTGATATCTCTTAGATTGAAGCCTTCAACTTCGTCCCATTTTTCAGGATTAAAAATATCTGACACCATGACATTCTCCTTCGTGCTGGTAGCCTGGGGATTTCCCGCGATGCTCAGCTCGCACATCAGGGGGATATCGTCAACGGATCTTGGGTAAACATTGCTGAATAATCACTTCCATAAGTGTTTGCGCTAGTACTTCGTTGTGTTGATTCGTTGCAAATCGCGACAATCTTTAGTGAAAATGATTTGACCGCGATCCTTGGGTAGGGCACTTAAAGTAGAGTGCGAGACATGAAGTACAAGAGCCGGTTAACTGGGCGAAACCGCACAATGTTAACAGTGGCCAACGATAGCATGCAGCGAAGTCGAAGCCGCAGACGCACCCGTGAAGCAACCCGTAAAGTTTTTCTTCTTGGAATGCTCGGAGGCGTAACCGCTGGTGCCGCGATGTTGTTCTCTGGTGGTGATGAACGAGAGGTTTCACCCACTGCTGTGGTCGCTGCTTCGGCAACGGTTGCTTCGACCAATGAGACGGTTCAGCCGGCTAAGGTTGCCGAGGTTCCTGTGCCGGTTGCGGCGAAGAGTCCAGAGGCGCTGGTTCCAGCTCAGCCTGAAAATATTAATCCAGTAGAGACGAAAAAGCCTGAAGTTCAACCAGCTTCGGCACCGTTGGCAAAGCAAGTTGGTCCTCAGCTGGCGACACCAATCGCCGAGCCTGAAGTAACGCCGGCCAAGCCTATTCAAGCAGCTGGTGATCGGGTTCAAGAGTTGTTGAAGGTCAGTGCCAAGGAAAAAACCGAGACAAAACCTAAGCCTCAACCTAAAGCCAAGCCGGTGGTTAAGCCGCAGTCTTTCGCAGGCGTAGACCAGGTCTTGTCGAAGAAGATGTTTACGCTTTTTGATGATTACGATGTTCCAGAGGCCGGGGTTGCGGTTGTGGACATTCGTTCGGGCGAGGTGTTGACCGCACTTGGTTATAAAGACGGTCAATTAAAGAGTGAGCTTGCCAAAGAGGCCCGCTGGCCTGCCGCGAGTGTCTTTAAGATTGTGACTGCTTCCGCTTTGATGGGTAAGGGGCTTCACAGCAAAACGAATATTTGTTTCAACGGTGGCTTTCGGCCGATTACTGCCAGTGATTTACGGGGAACCACCGGTAATACTTGCGCCAGCATGAAGACCTCTTTTTCACGAAGCTACAATGTGCCTTTTGCCCGCTGGTCAAACGTCTTTCTTACCCGTGATGAACTGACCCGTGAAGCCCATGCTTTTGGCTTTCAGAGAGCATCTGCTTTGGGTTTGCCAAAGGCCTCCAACGGCAAACTTGAGATTCCCATTGATAAGGTGAAACGTGGCGGAGCAGCCGCAGGTTTTGGCGAGATTCACCTTTCTCCGCTGCACGGGGCTTTGATGGCCGCGGCCATCGGCAATGGTGGCGCCGTGCGCAAGCCCGTCTGGAAGGCTGGTCAAGCAACCCAAGAGGTGCGTGTGTTCCCCAGCAAACGAGCAGGAGCACTCAAGGATATGATGGTGGCCACGGTTCGGTCGGGAACTGCACGTCGAACATTCAAAGAGCAGGGCAAGCCCGCCATGGGTAAGCATGGTGCTGGTGGCAAGACCGGGACACTGGGGCATCGTGGGCGAGATTTGAGTTGGTTTGTTGGCTTTGCTCCGGCAGAGAACCCTCGCTATGCCGTGGGCGCTTACGTGGCCAACCGCCCAACCTGGAGAATCAGGGCATCCTACGTGGGACGCGAGGCTTTGCGTTCAGCCTTACTCAAAACAACCCCATATCGGCCGCGAAAATCGTCTCTGGCGAGTCGATAGTCCCCATTTTCCGGTTATTTGTATCGATTTAGGGCTCGATTTCGTCGTCATCATGGCATATTTCCCCAAGTTGTGGTGGCTTGACGCAGCGCAGGAGTTGTTAGCCCTGTGGTCTGTGACCTGAAGGAAATGTTATATGTCGATCGAAATTAAATTGGACAAAATCGATAACAAACGCCTTGAGCAATCGGAAGATCTCTCGGTCGATTGTTTTGTTGACCGGCTCGATGAAAACCTGGTCCCCGTGGGAGACGCTTTCAGAGTTGAATTTGTTGCTGAGAGCTACACCAATGTGGTGAGTGTCCGTGGTAAGGTAACCGGTTCGATGAACTGTATTTGTTCCCGCTGTGGTCAGGATATGGTTTTGCCTATCGCTACCGATTTTGTGCATCGCTATGTTGCGAAGGGCGAGCTTGGTACCGAGGGTATGACCTTAGAAGCCGCGGAAGAAGTCGAGCTGGATATTTCTGAGCACGACGGTTCCATGATCGATATTGCACCGATTGTCATTGAGCAAATGATTGTTGAATTGCCTTTTGCTCCCAAGTGTCCCGAAGGTGCCGATAATGGTTGTTCAAACTTGGGGGATGCCCCGCTCGAGTTTGGTGACACCGAGCCTCTGGTCCAGGAAGAAACACCTTGGAGTAAAGCCCTGAAAGGCGTAGACAGAGATAAGCTTAAGGATTCGTAGGAAGTTTACATATTTAGTATTGGTTTGGCTCTTTCCCGATTTAAGGATTCACTATGGCCCTGACTCAACCCGAATCACCCGTATTCGAGGAGCTTCGTTCTGAATTAGCAAAACGTATTGTTTTTATGGATGGGGCCATGGGGACAATGATTCAGAAACATAACCTGGAAGAGGTAGACTTCCGAGGGGAAACCTTTAAAGACCATCCTACAGATTTAAAGGGCAATAATGATTTGCTCTCGATTACGCGCCCGGAAATTATTTATGACATCCATCGTGCGTTTCTTGAGGCGGGCAGCGATATCATTGAAACCAATACCTTCAGCGCTACGACCATCGGTATGGCTGACTACGGGTTAGAGTCTGCTGTACGTGACATCAACTATAAATCGGCTGTTTTGGCGAAGAAGGTTGCCGCTGACTTTATGGCGGATAACCCCGAGCGAAAGTGCTGGGTGGCAGGTGCAATTGGACCCACCAACCGAACAGCGTCGATGTCCCCGGATGTGAACGACCCGGGTTTTAGAGCAGTGTCATTTAACGAGTTGGTCGATGCATACTACGATCAGGTTGAGGCACTTGTTGATGGCGGTGTTGACATTCTGCTGCCAGAGACAACCTTTGATACACTCAACTTAAAGGCGGCGCTCTTTGCCATCGAGAAATTTCACGAGACCCACCACGAGCGGGTTCCGGTCATTGTGTCCGTGACCATCACGGATAATTCGGGGCGAACGTTATCTGGACAGACCATCGATGCATGCTGGATATCCATCGCAGATATGAAGCCCTTTTGCGTTGGTATTAACTGCGCTCTGGGCGCTGACGCGATGGCTCCCCATGTGAAGTCGCTTGCCCGGATTTCTGATGCATATGTTCACTGCTATCCCAATGCCGGGCTTCCGAACCCATTGAATCCCGCGGGATACGATGAAACTCCGGAAGACACTGCCGCGGCTTTGGGACGTCTGGCGGACGATAAACTTTTGAATATGGCTGGTGGATGCTGCGGTACAACGCCTGACCATATCCGGGCCATTGTCGAGGGTTTGAAAGATGCACCACCGCGGGCACTGGCTGAGATTCCTTTTGCCACGCGTTTAAGTGGCTTAGAACCTTGTATTCTCGCTGGAGACAAACCTCCCTTTATGATGGTGGGCGAGCGGACGAATGTTACGGGTTCACCGCGCTTTCGAAAGCTCATTAAAGAGGACCGGTTCGACGATGCATTGGCGGTAGCTCGCCAGCAGGTGGAAAATGGTGCCAATGTCATCGATATCAACTTTGATGAGGGGCTACTCGACAGCGTGGCTTGCAT
>CAZZDT010000233.1:0-6182 GCA_964652435.1 uncultured Bdellovibrionales bacterium | reverse complement strand
AGTCCCAATACAGTATTTGTGGGTGGAGAGTATATCACGCACTTAACGCTTTCCTCTTTGCGGCGTCAGTTTGGATATGTTTCCCAAGAGAACATTTTGTTTTCTCGAAGTCTCGCGGAAAATGTTGCCTTCGGTCGGCCTGATGCGTCCATGGAAGAGGTGACCACGGCACTTTTCAGAGCCAGTTTAGACCACCGAGATCCAAGCATCCCCAATGGACTTGAGACCATCGTAGGAGAGCGTGGCATCACTCTCTCTGGAGGTCAAAAGCAGCGCACGGCCATTGCTCGTGCTTTGCTTTTAGACCCACCTATTTTGATCTTGGATGATTCACTTTCAAGCGTAGACAGTGACACGGAAGAAGCCATTCTGGAACAGATTCGAAGCTTGAGAAAAGACAAGACCACCATCATCGTTGCTCACCGAATGACGGCCGTCGCTCACGCCGATGAGATTGTGGTTCTAGATGATGGTCAGGTCTCTGAGCGCGGAGACCACAGTAGGTTGATGCAAAACGGCGGGCTTTACGCCGACATGGTGAAACGCCAGGAACTGGAGGCTGGATTGCAATGAGTGATGACCGCCTCAAAAAAGACAGCCATTTGATTGGCAGACTCTTTCATTATCTGCGACAGCATAAGGGGCTCTTTATTCTCGCCCTCTTACTCTACCCGGTAAGTGCACTGGCGATTATTTTACCTCCTTACTTGGTCCAGCAGATTTTGGACGTGGCCATTCCCAATGCGGACATGGATTTACTCTATGTTTTATCTGGTGGTTACCTCTTGGCTTTGGTGGTTGATTACGTTTCAGGCTTGTCTTCACAGTTTGCCATGAGTGTCTTGGGCCAACGGTCCATGCGGTCTTTGCGTAATGATTTGTTTTCTCACATGCAGAAGTTGCCTCAGTCTTACTTTGATGTGAATCCCATAGGGCGCACACTGACTCGACTCACCAACGATGTGGAATCTTTGGCCGAAATTTTTGCAACCGGCGCTGTCACTATCATCTCAGACCTCATCACCATTACGGCCATTATTTGTGCTATGCTCTATTTGGACCCAGGCATGACGCTTTATGCTTTTGTGGTCGTGCCTCCGCTTATCCTGGTCACTGTGGTTGTTCAGCGTTTTGCTCGTGAAGCTTTTCGAGCGGTCCGTAAGCACCTATCTCGAATCAATACATTTTTGTCTGAGCACTTGCCTGGGATGACTGTGGTCCAAGCGTTCGCTCAAGAAGCACGAACCATCGGTGCATTTGATGAACTGAATATCGCGTATCGAAATGCCAACCATAAGGCGATTCGTTTGGATGCTTCGTTGTTTTCCATCGTGGAAGCAATGGGGACTGCAGCGGTGGCAGTTCTTGTTTGGAATGGGGCTGAAGATTTAGCCAGTGGAACGGTACAAGCAGGGGTACTGGTTGCATTCATTCAGTACATCCGCCGCTTCTTTATTCCTATTCGTGACCTCTCAGCGAAATATACGATTTTGCAGTCCGCGTTTGCGGGGGCTGAAAGGGTGTTTAAGCTCTTGGATGAGCCCATTACGCTGAACACCAAAGACGGTGCTCAGGGCGTTCAACCCATGAAGGACGGCATTGAGTTCAGTGCGGTGGATTTTGCCTATAAAGATGGGGAAGACGGACCAGATTGGGTTCTTAAAGACATCGACCTAAAAATTAAGCCCGGGGAAAAGGTTGCGCTGGTTGGACCTACTGGATCAGGTAAGACCACCATCCTAAAGCTTTTAAATCGCCTCTACGATGTTCAAAAAGGCAGCATCACTTACGATGGTGTTGATTTAAAAGATTTAGATTTGGCTGAATTGCGTCGCCGCTTCGCAGTTGTGCTGCAGGATGTGTATCTCTTCTCTGGAACCATTCGCGATAACCTTCGGTTGGCCGCAGATGTATCAGAAGAGAAGATTCAGGAAGCCGCGAGGATTGTTCAAGCAGCGGATTTTATTGCAAAGCTGCCCGATGGTTACGATACCGAAATCAAAGAACTGGGCGCGAACTTTTCCGCCGGTGAGCGGCAGCTCTTGGCATTTGCCCGGGCTTTGGTTTTGGACCCGGATATTCTGGTGCTGGATGAAGCCACGAGCAATGTGGATTCTGAAACAGAAGCACGGTTGCAGCATGCCTTGGATGTACTCTTGGAAGGTCGCACGGCTCTGATCGTCGCCCACCGTTTATCCACCATTCGTAAGGTCGACCGCATTGTTGTGCTGCAGCACGGTGAAATTGTTCAAGAGGGCAGCCACGATGAGCTTATTCGTGTGGAAGGGCTTTATCAGCAATTGGCTGAACTACAATTTGGGCAGCTGGCCCTCAATTGAACCCGGGGTTTTAACCGCCGCCCCAACCAATCCACGTATCGCCATCGGCAGTTTTTTCTTGTTTGAAAATGGGGACGTCGACCTTGATATCTTCAATGGCCTGACGAGCTGCTTCAAAAGCAGGTGCCCGGTGCGCGCTGGCGGCGGCAATAAGCACCGAAACATCGCCGATTCCTAAATCACCATAACGATGGGCAATGTAGAGCCGGGTGCCTTCGTGCTCTTCTTCAATCTTGGTGATGATTTTTTGAAGCTGCTTTTCAACCATGGGCACATAAGCTTCGTAGTGAAGACTTTCTACCTCTTTGCCGCGGTTGTGATTGCGAACCGTCCCTAAGAATAAAACGGTGGCCCCCATGGTGGAGTCGGTTACGGAGTCGATGGCCTGTTGAAAGTCGATGGCTTTTTCGGTGACCAATACATTGGGGGCTCCGCCTTGAACCGGCGGAATCAGAGCCAGCTCGTCGTTAGGCTTGAGCATCGCTTCATCGCCTACAAATTCAAAGTTAAGAGCCCAGCGGGCTGTTGCCAAATGCGCTTTGAGGCCCGGATGCTTTTCGCAAATCACCGCGATGGCATCGGCAACGCTGCAGGGCTCAGGAACTTCGATGGTTTCCTCAGCGCAGCCGGTCTCGCCTCTTGATCCGCCCAGGTATGCGGCTTTGATTTTCATCATGGTTATGCGCCGTAGCTAAGGTTGAAGAGCATAAAGGTGCCCAACCAATGGGTGCCGGCATAAGTGCCATGTTTCAGACATTCATTGGAAGCGTCGCTGTGAGATTGTTGGCAAATTTCTAGAGCGCTGCGTCTTGGGTCAGCCGTGGGTAAGGCATCGAGAATGATTTGAAGCATCCATGCGCGGCTGATGTTCAGTCCATCAAGGTGAACCAATTTACCATCGCCTCGGTCGCTCGGGAGCACCGGGGTTAGCCCGAGTCCGGTGTCGCTTAGTTCCGGTAGGAAAGCGTTGAGCCACGTGGAAAAGTCGTTCGGGGTTTGCACTTTGGCCATCAAAGCAGCTTCGCAAAGGGCAGGGGAGAGAAAGTCGTGAGCCGAGGGTTCATAGCCAATCGGAGCGTTCTTATCGTTCCCGTACCAGGTGGTTGCAAGCTCGCTGATTTTGGCGCGAAGTTCAGTGTGACCCGTGGTTGTAGCCCAATCCCAAACCAGTCCCATAGAAAAGGCAGTTTGAGTATGCTCGCCGGTGCGAATGGGAAAGCTTAGCTTGGGCAGCCATTGCTGCATGCGCTCTGCCGCAAGGGTTTCCAATGGTTCAAAGTACTGAAGCCACTTGGAGGTTGGCTCGGTCTTAGAAAGTCGTAGTTCACCACATAGAGTCAGAAGCCAGGCGATGCCGTAGGGCATTTCAAAAGTTGCTGTGCCGGGACGTTGCAAATGGTCGAGTTCTGCTTGAATGGCGCCGGGAGAAAATTGTTTCTCGAGAAACGCCATGGTTTCGTTGTGCCAGTCGGCCTGAGGCAAAAGCCGGCAAAGCCTCACCATGGAAGCATAGCTGTGCACCGCAGAGTGCCAATCGAAACATCCGTAAAAAAGTGGGGTTCGCGCTTGAGGTGCTTGAAGGTCGCCGAGAGTGACCAGCACGTGACCCTGCTTGTTTGGGTATTCTCGCAGTAGATTTTCTTTGAGAATTGGAAGCAGAGTTGTGGCGAGATTGGAAAGATTCATGGAGAGAACAAAACATGGATGCACCGCCCAAGTCGAGCGGTGCATCCACAATTATTGTTTTTACTCTACGTTGATGTCTACCAAAGCGAGGTCTTGGTAGGCGGTTGGAATCCAAGCAGAAACGGTTTCACCGTTGACCTGAATCTCACCGGCGCAACCACCGTTCTCACCGGAGTCATAAACCAAGAAGCGGTAAACACCTGTTGGCAGGTCCCAACCGAGAGAGGTGTAACCTTCTGTTGGAGCACCTTGGTCCAGATAACCGTCAACACCCGCTACAGCCCAGCGAACTTCTTCGAGCTGGTCGTCGCAAGTCAGCCAGAAAGTGACGTTTCCGCAACCTTCCGCGCTGCCACCCCAGGTGCCTTCGCAGTCCTGTGTGCAGTCGTTGGTTGGGTCTTCATCACAAACACCGCACTCATCTGCTAGCGCAGGACCATGAAGATTGCCGGCGCAATCAGGGCCTACGTTGAAACAAAATTCGCCACGGTCGGTGTATGAATCAGCCGCCCAGCCGGTCACTTCAGTGCTGTCAATGCTCACAACACCCGCAAGGCCACCGTCGCCGTAGCTGTCCAAAGCAACCGCGCAGTAACGTCCAGCAGGAAGTTCCCAGCTTTGCGTAAATGGCACGGATGATTCAGGCGTACCGACATCCAGTACATTGTTTTCTGAATCGAGGATTCCCCATGTGCTCTCGCTTGGGTAGTCATCTGGGGTAAACGCAACCGCAACGGTGTAAGTGGTACAGTCGTTGCCGGCATCGTTGTCACATGTGCCGCAAGCATCCGCGACTGCATCTCCGCCAGCTACGCCATTGCAGTCAACAACGCAGTTGTTGGCCATGTCTGCGTCGCAAACGCCACATGCATCAAGAACAGCGCCTTCGGCACTGGCAAAGCATGTTGAATCAATGGTGAAGCAGAACTCAGCACCCGTTGTGTAATCGTTAGCCGCCCAAGTGTAGTACTCTACGCCGTTGAGACTAATGGTACCGGTGGTGCCGCCGTCGCCATAGCTGTCAGCCATGGTGAAGCAGTAATCGCCATCTGCCAGTTCAAGTGTAGCTGTGAAAGTGTCGGCTGACTCAAAGCCGCCCGCAGCAACTTCGTTGCTTTCGCCATCTACCAAAATCCAGCTGCTTTCCGTGAAGTACTGATCTGGCGTTACGGCAATCACAGTGTTTGGAGTACATCCTTCGCCCTCGGCTACACAAGCGCCACACGCATCAACAGTTGCGGTTCCGCCCCAAGTTTCAGTGCAGTCTTGAGCACAGTCATTGGTTGTGTCTTCATCGCAGGTGCCGCATCCATCAGCGTAAGCCAGCCCGCCATCAACGCCGTTGCAGTCCGCGCCAATGGTAAAGCAGAAGTTTGCTTCTGTGGTATAGTCAGTCGCTCCCCAGGCTGCGTTGGTCACGCCGCCAACGGTCAATGAACCGGTGGAACCACCGTCGCCGTAGGCATCAAACACGTTCAAGCAGTAGTAACCGTCGGCCAGTTGCCAAGTTTTGGAGCTTTCGCCAGCTGCTTCTGGTGCACCGCTGTCGATGACCGTTCCAAACTCATTGGTTACTGTCCAGCTGGTTTCACCAAAGTATTGGTCAGCAACAATGGTAGCCACCACTTCTGTGCTTGGACAGTCGTTGGTTGCATCGTTGTCACAGGTACCGCATGCATCGGCTACGGCATCGCCGCCCAAGACACCCGCGCAGTCTTCTACGCAGTCATTGGTGGTATCAGCGTCACATACGCCGCACGCGTCGGTATAAGCTGCTGCATCGCCGGCTTCGGCAATGCATGCAGTATTGACCACGAAACATTCTTCAGCGTCGGTTGTGTATTGGTAACCAAACCACTGAATGACTTCTGTGCCATCTACTGAAATGCTGACCGTGAGGCCGCCGTCGCCAAATGCATCAGATACGGCAAAGCAGTACTCGCCGTCTTCTAGGGCGTAATTCAGGGTGGCTTCACCGGCTGCTTCTGGCATGCCCATGTCAACCATGCTGCCTTCGCTATCATTGAGTACCCAGGCGATGTCTTCGAAGAATGCATCAAAAACAACGTTAATGGTTACGTTTGGCTCTTCTGGGTCCGTTGCGTCAGTCGCGTCAGTCGCGTCAGTCGCGTCAGTCGCGTCGGTTGCGGCAGTCGC
>CAZZDT010000232.1:0-6190 GCA_964652435.1 uncultured Bdellovibrionales bacterium | reverse complement strand
GTGAAGCAGGAGCGGAAGAGTTCATCCGCATTGAATCTGAGCACGCTGTGGCAGTTTACAAAGACTGCTTGTGTGTGGACCGGATCCCTTGTGCTTGTGTGCGCGCTCGGTTTTGCTGGCTACACCGGCTGGCAAAGTTTTCAGTCCAGTGACAGTCTTTTGGTGAAGAGCATCGAAGTGGATGGCTTAAGCCGGGTGGACCGTCAAGAAGTTCTTGCCTACGCCAACCTAAAGCCTGGCGTTCCTGTTTTCGAAATTGACCTCCATGACACCGCAGAAAGCGTGCGCCAGCACCCTTGGATTGATGCGGTTACGGTGCGGCGCAGATTGCCCGACGGTGTTTTTATTGATGTAAAAGAATTTACTCCAGGCATTTTGGTTTCCATGGGGAACCTCTACTTGGCAAATCCGGAGGGTCGAATCTTTAAGCGACTCTCGCGAACCGACAGCCTTGACCTGCCGGTGGTTACAGGCTTGGTTCCTGCTGAAGATTCTACTCAAGAAGCCCACAATCAGAAGATTCTGAAAGAGGCCATCGCTCTTCATGAGAAAATTGCGAATCATGAATCTGTGATGGGAAGACTCGAAGAAATTCATTACGACTCCCATCTACATTGGTCCATTGTGACCAGACATGCCAACAAGGAAGATGGTGTTTTGACCATGCACTTGGGCGAGAACCCTGGCCGCCGTCTGAGCGTAGCGCGCCAAGTGTTGGGACAACTTCGACAACGTACGCGTGTGCCACGGGTGATTTGGTTAGATGGCCAAACCCACCCGGAAAGGGTGCACATTCGCTTTGCCGATTCAGGGCAATTCGCGGATTCGACAACATTCACAGCAAATCTGAGGTAACACATGGCACAAGATGAAAATCTCATCGTCGGCTTGGACATCGGCACCACTAAAATCTGCGCAATCGTAGCAGCGGTCCAAGAAGATGGCTCCATTGAAATTCAAGGTATCGGAACCCATCCATCACGCGGATTGCGAAAAGGTGTTGTTATCAACATCGAGGCGACCGTTGAGTCCATCAAAGAGGCGGTTCGTGAAGCTGAGTTGATGGCGGGATGCGAGATTACGCATGTTTATGCGGGCATCGCTGGGGGCCATATCAAAGGCCTGAACAGCCACGGTATTGTTGCGGTGAAGGACAAGGAAGTGACCGAGGCTGACGTGGAACGCGTGATTGATGCAGCTCGGGCCATCGCAATTCCACTGGACCGAGAAGTTATTCACATCTTGCCGCAAGAATACGTCATTGATGACCAAGATGGTATTCGCGAGCCATTGGGTATGAGCGGTGTAAGACTTGAGTCGAAGGTTCATATTGTAACCGGTGCGGTCACCAGTGCTCAGAATATCATCAAGTGTGCACAACGCTGCGGCTTAACAGTTGCGGATATCGTACTTGAGCAGCTGGCATCTTCTGAAGCTGTCTTGTCACAGGATGAGAAAGAACTCGGTGTGGCGCTGATTGATATTGGCGGTGGTACCACAGACCTCGCGATTTGGAGTGAGGGAAGCATCATTCACACTTCTGTTTTGGCCATTGGCGGTGCACATATCAGCAATGACATTGCTGTTGGATTGCGAACGCCCATGGATGACGCAGAACGCATCAAGCAAAAGTATGGCTGTGCCATGGCCAGCATGGTTGATGAAGAAGAAACCATCGAAGTACCAAGTGTTGGTGGTCGTAAGCCACGCGTACTTTCTAAGCGAATTCTTACTGAAATTATTGAGCCGCGGGTTGAAGAGATGTTCTCTCTAGTTCATCAAGAGATTCAGCGAACTGGCTACGAAGATTTGTTAGCCAGTGGTGTGGTGATTACCGGTGGAGCAACTTTGCTCGAAGGTATGCCCGAGCTGGCGGAAGATATTCTTGGACTACCGGTGCGGTTGGGGATGCCGGATGACCTTGGGGGATTGATGGATGTGGTGAGAAGCCCTGTTTACTCAACAGGTGTGGGCCTTGTGCTTTATGGACGGGACCATGAAGACGCTCGCTACTTCAAGGTAAGAGAAGAAAACGTTTACACGAAGGTAAAGAGCCGGATGAAGTCTTGGCTCGGAGACATTTTTTAGAGGATTGAGAGCAATCGAAACATGCCACATTGGGGTGCGCGCCCCAGGCATATAGGAGGGAGCAATTTATGATTCACTTGGACGATTACAATGCCCAAGACGCATTGATTAAAGTCATTGGTGTTGGTGGTGGTGGAGGAAACGCCATCAATACGATGATTGAGCACAATATTACTGGCGTTGAGTTTATCGCCGCAAACACTGATCAGCAGGCTTTGGCTAAAAACTTGGCTGGCGTTAAGATTCCGCTGGGATCAACGCTGACAAAGGGACTTGGTGCTGGTGCAAATCCGGATGTAGGCCGCGAGGCAGCCCTTGAAGACCGTGAGCAAATTGCAGCGTGTCTTGATGGTGCCGATATGGTTTTCGTAACCTGTGGTATGGGCGGCGGAACCGGTACGGGCGCGGCTCCAGTTATTGCTGAGTTGGCACGCTCTATGGGCTGCTTGACGGTTGGTGTTGTAACCAAGCCATTCTTTTTCGAAGGCAACCGTCGCCGTCGACACGCTGAGGGCGGCATCATGGAATTGCGCGATTCAGTGGATACACTGATTACCATTCCAAACCAGCGTCTGCTTTCTATCACTGACCAAAACACTCCAATGATGGACGCGTTCAAGTCTGTTGATACGGTTCTGTTAAACGCGGTTCAGGGTATCAGTGATTTGATTACTTGCCATGGTGTTGTCAACGTTGACTTTGCTGATGTTCGTACAGTTATGACAGATCAAGGCATGGCATTGATGGGAACGGGCCGAGCGTCTGGTCCTAACCGTGCCATTGAAGCAGCCAGCCAGGCCATTGATTCACCATTGCTAGAAGATGTGACCATTGACGGTGCAACAGGTATCTTGTTGAACCTCACGGGCGGTCGCAACATGAGCTTGAACGATGTTCATCAAGCTTCTACTCAGATTCAAGAAGCGGCCGACGAAGATGCTGAAATCATCTTTGGTGCAGTTATTGACGAGACCATGGAAGCGGAAGAACTTAAGGTAACTGTTATTGCAACAGGCTTTGACCGACGTGAAACCCGTCGTCCTGAGCCCGTACACAACATGATGGTTCCAAAAGAAACCCATGACATTCCCACGAAGATTCGTCTGGACCGCCAGAAGAATCAGTTCGCCAAGGTTGCTCAGCCTGAGCGAGTGGCAGAAGTTGAAGAAGCTACTTTTGACGTGCCGGCGTTTATGCGTCGTCGTCCTCAGTAATTTTCAATCCTACGTTTTCTCATTGCTCCTAAAGGGGCCGGGTACCGTTGTCTCTGCGTACCCGGCCTCTACCCATTTGGGGCCATCTTTGTTATTCGACACTCCCGAATCCTGTTTTTTGTATGTTGCTGCTCAAAGTGAGTGGCGAAATTTCCTTTATTGGGCTGAGTGATGCGCGCTTTTGATTATTTTATTTTGACGTTTTCGAGTGCGGGCGGCCTGGGTTATGCCCCGAAAGCGCCGGGTACCTTCGGCACCCTCATGGGAATTCCTCTGTGGTGGGCGCTGAGCACACTGGAACTTCCGGTTTGGCAATATGTTGGGGCAGTTGTGTTGCTTACAGCTTTTGCGGTCTGGGTTTCGGGGCACGCCGAGCGTATTTACGGAAGCCACGATTCTGGAAAAATCGTCATTGATGAAGTGGTAGGCTTTCTTGCTACTGTGATTGCAGTAGATTTTGGTCTGCGTGAGGTTATTGTTGCTTTTCTTATGTTTCGGCTTTTTGACGTTATCAAGCCGCCACCTATCGGGGCAGTTGATGCAAAAGTTGAGGGCGGATTTGGCGTGGTGATCGATGATACCATCGCTGGCTTGATGGCATGCCCTCTGGTTCATGGTGTTCTTTACCTCATGGACAAATTTCTCTAGCAATTTCTGAAATTGCCCTTTAGAGAGAGGCTCCCATTGCCCGTGGGAGCACTGATTCATGTGCATACCGATTTAAGATGCTTGGTTTCGTCGTTGCTGATGAACCGATGTGCGAAGTAGGCGGAGTCGCGGCCGATGAACACCATGTCGAAAGATTTTCAACTCAGTTGGGCTGAAGTTCTGCGCTTCGCGATTCCCAGCACGTTGTTTTCTGTATTGCGCCATGGATACCGGGTCGTTGATCAGTATTGGATTCAACATGTCTCTACTGAAGCGCAGGCTGCCATTGGTTCATCTACGTTCGTTCTGATTTTGTTTGCTGGACTCTTTGTCATGATTTCCGCCGGTGCGGGGCCCCTGATTGCCCGGGCGACCGGTGCGGGTGACCGGATACTGCGGCGGCGCGTTTTGGGCTCATCGTTCTGTGGGGTTTTAATCATTACCTTGGTGACCATGGTGGTGGGTTCTGTTTTCGCTTCTCAGATTGCTTCGCTTTTAGGTTTGTCTGGAGAAACCCATGAGCAGTGTGTCCGCTACCTGACCACGCTTACGCTTACTTGTTTTCCGCTGGTTTTGATGCCCCTTGTTGATCAGGCATTCATTGCAATGGGCAGTGCACGTACTCCGATGATTCTTCATGGTGTCATGCTTAGTCTTAATCTCGTGATGACTCCGTTTATGATTCACACCTTGGGCCTTGGTATTGTAGGGGCAGCGCTGGCTTCGAATCTTTCGTACTTCATTGGTGGAAGCATTGGTTTCGCGATTGTTTGGAAGCGGGCGGGCGCGACGCGCGATGATGTGCGGGTGGATGAGCACTTGCCTCGGATTTTGCGAGTCGGAACGCCGATAGCCTTGGGAACCATCTCTTATGCGTTGGTTTATTGGGGCATGCTTTATACTTCCATTTCTCCACTGGGTCCTCATGTTAACGCAGCTCTGGGAATAGGTTTCTCCGTTCTGGAAGGTTTCACGTGGCCTTGTTTTCACGGCATCGAGATGGCTGTGGCGTCTTTTGTGGGGCGTAGTTTGGGAGCAGGCCGACCCGATCAGGCCAAGCGAGCCATTCGTTTGGCTTTGCCTCTATCACTTTCTTTGGGGATGGCCGCATCGCTAACCTTTTACTTTTGTGCCGACTTCCTAACGGGTTTGTTTACGCAAGATCCACAGGTGCACGAGCAAGCCATTTTGTATGCAACCATTTTGGCTTTTTCCCAGATCTTTGTTGCCATCGAAGCCCTCAATGAAGGGGTCTTGGCTGGAGCAGGAGCGACTCGAACGGTTTTTGTGCTGACGACGCCGCTGACTGTTTTAAGGGTACCCTTGGCTTATCTTTTTGCATTCACATTGGGCTACGGAGCTGCAGGGATTTGGTGGGCGATCAATCTAACGACTTACGCAAAAGCCATAGCCACCAGCACCGCTTGTTTACGGGGTAAATGGGCGGAGCAGGAAATCTAGCTTTCGAATTGGTCTTGGTTGACAAATGGTCAGAACATTCCAATGGTTTGGTATGAGAGCAGCTCTTGTCACAGTTTTGTTAAGTGGTTTGAGTATCACGGGATGTGCAACCATGCAGGATACAAAGTCTCCGAAGCCAGAGCATCACACCGACTCTGGATTTCGTAATCTCTTCATTAAGAACGATGCCAAGAGCTTTGGTGATATGTGGAAGTGGAAAGTACAGGGTGACGGCCCTCGAGGTACTTCCAAAGAGCGAAAAAGTGTTCCGCGGGTTCCGGTAGATAAGGCATCACTTGAATCACCGCCCGCAAAACCTCAGGTTACTTGGATTGGTCATTCAACTGTTCTTTTTCAAATGGGTGGGAAAACCGTCATCACCGATCCGGTATTTTCAGATCGGTGTTCGCCGGTGAGTTTTGCTGGACCCAAGCGTTATCAACAGCCAGCCTTAAGCGTTTCAGAATTGCCGGCAGTCGATTTTGCAGTGATTTCGCATAATCATTATGACCATCTCGATAAAGAGTCGGTGCTTGCTCTGGGCAAGAGCGTACATTGGTTGGTTCCGTTGGGCTTAAAATCTTGGTTTAGAGATTTAGGCATTCAAAATGTGACGGAGTTGGATTGGTGGCAAGAGATAACCATCGGCAACGTCAGATTTGTGGCAACACCCACGCAGCATTGGTCCGCTCGAGGGGTACTGGACCGTTTTGAGACACTTTGGGCATCGTGGCTTGTTGAAATTGAGGGTGTGAGATTCTGGTTCGGCGGGGACACGG
>CAZZDT010000231.1:0-6211 GCA_964652435.1 uncultured Bdellovibrionales bacterium | reverse complement strand
GCCTTCTGGATTCAGAATAGCCCGCAAACGCAATGTGGCCTCACTGAGAATCTGACAGACTCGACTTTCGGTTACGCTAAGCACGTAGCCGATGTCTTTCAATGTCAAATCCTCTTGGTAATAAAGCTGGAGCACCTGCTGATGACGTTCCCCAAGCTTGCCGATGGCTACAGCCAATTGCTCGAGCTTTTGCTTCTTAGCGTACTCGTCAAAAGGACTGTCATCGTCAGCTGGCGTATTCATTGGATAGACGTCAGTAAAACTAACAACACGTACTGGGGTAAGCTTTTCAAGCTTTTTACGTAAGTCAGGAACACTGAGGTCTAATTTCTCCGCAAGCTCTTCTTCTTCCGGTTCGCGGCTTAACTCTTTTGTTAAATCTTGAACCGCATTTTCGATGTTCTTGGATTCCAATCTTGCATCTCGAGCCATCAAATCTCGACGGCGCAAATCATCCAAGATGGCACCTTTGACTCGAAATTCCGCGAACTTTTCAAAATCGGTCACCCGACTTGAATCATAGCGGCTCATAGCCTCCAGCAATCCAACAACTCCTGCACTGATTAAGTCTTCCAACGCAATATGCGAGGGCAGTCTTCTCGCTAGGCGTTGCGCCACTCTCTTCACAAAAGGGAGATATTCCTCAATAGGGCGTAAATTCCCCTCCCGCTCGCCGTCATAACTTCTAAGAACCGAAGCCATTACGACACCTCCTTCCATCCAACCAAACGCTTCCAAAAAAGACGTATTCCACCCGTCTCTGGTGCCTCATAAGGCTGCGCAAGTATCTTATGCGCAATACTATTTATTCTTTGACTGGCCAGTGCATTCGGTTCTCCCATCAGAACCGGAACGCCCCCACGTGTAGCACGTGAAATGGCCGCATCCGTATTAATAAAACCCAGGAAATCAATCCGAACCTGGAGAAATCGATTCACTAAAACTGAGAGCTTTCGATAAACATCTTCACCCTCTTTTGCATTGGCAACTCGGTTTGCAATCAGTGCAACTTTCTTAATCCCGCAACGGGTCGCCATCACTTTCACAAATGCATACGCATCCGCCAAACTTGTGGGATCAGGATCTGCCACCAGGATAACCGTCTGAGCCGCAGCTGCAAACGCAACGGCGTTTGAGTTCAGTCCCGCGCCGGTATCAACCATCAAGATATCGAAATCGTCTTCCAAAGTATCGATGGCCGCAAACAGCGAGTAACGCTCTTGCTCATTCAGGTTGGCTACGTCGTAACGGCCGCTGCAACCAGGCAAAAGTTTAACGCCTTCTGGTCCATCACAAATGACCTCATCGATGGTACCTGTGCCATCAAAGATATCCAGGAGTGTCATGTCGGGCGTTAGACCAAAGGCAATGTCTAAATTAGCCAAACCTAAGTCACCGTCCATCGCAAGCACACGCTTGCCCGCTCTGGAAAAAGCAATCGCCAAGTTCGATACGATATTGGTTTTACCCACACCACCTTTGCCACTGGCAATAGCCAGAACACGAGCAGGCTCTACTTGGGTTGCACCTTGATTCGTCATATCGTTTCCTTCGGTCATTTTGACAATCCCCTGGACATATTTGTCCTCGTGAAGCGACTCCAACATTCCCACACTCTACCCAGCCATTCGCATGAGTTCATTCTCTTGTGTTTCTACCGCTCTTCCGATGTTCGGGCCAGCAAACTCCAACACACTTTCAGCAATTCTTCGAGCAATCGCCTGCGGACGCGGTCGTGTAATATCCTCCGGCACCCGTTGCCCCATAGTCACAAAGGATACGGGTAGGTCTGAAGCCATCACTGCGTTAATAACCGCGCCAAATACCCTCGCCTCGTCGTATTTTGTAAAGATCAACGCTGCAGGCGCAAGACCATGATACCGAACGAGAATATCGTTTACTTCATACTGACGAGTCGCCGCAGGAATCACCAAGTGGGTTTCCACGTCGTACTGACGAAACATCGTACGAAGGTCTGCCACCTGCGATTGGTCACCAGGGTTTCGGCCTGCCGTGTCAACCAATACAAGATCGTAACGAGCGAAACGGTTCATTGCGTAAGCGAATTCCTCAGGACTGCTAACGGTCTCCAACGGCACCCCAATCAAGTCTGCGTAATGGCGAAGCTGGTCTACCGCACCAACACGAAAAGTATCCGTGGTAATCAAGCCTACCTTCTGTTTACGAATCAAACTGGCATTGGCCGCCAACTTGGCCAATGTGGTCGTCTTTCCTGCCCCCGTTGGGCCCACCAAAGCAACCACCTTGTTTCGTGCAGGACCACTGTAACGCTCGTGGTCCAAAATCTCACCCATCACTTCGGTAATTGCCTGCATCTGCAGAGAAGTACCTGCCTTGGCGGCCGCCTCATTTTCAATCGCCAATCGCTCAAAGCGTCGTTTACAGCGAGCTACAATCTTTTGGCGAAATTCAGGGTCAACATCTGCACTATCCAATACACACGAGAACCAGTCTTGTGTTCCGCCCACACTCTTAATTGAATAAGCAGCCAAAATCTCGCGTACGCCTTCCAATTGGTCAACCAGCATTTCACGGGCCGACTCAAATTCCTCGGTTCGAAGGTCTTCACGCAGTCCACGAATTTCGTTGCGAAGCGTTTTCAAGCGAACGTCAAAAACATCGGCATCTGAACCATCGCGACCAGAAGCACTACCAAAACTAGACTTTGATGCAGTTGCGGCTGGCGGAGCAACATCGTCCACTGCGGCGGTTACTTCAACTTCAGTGGGGCCAAACATACCCTTAGGACGAATCTGGCGACTTCCGAATACAATCGCGTCCGAGCCTAGTTGTTCCTTGACCTGGATCAATGCGTCTTGCATGTCTTTACCGATAAACTTCTTCACTTGCATCTTATGCCGCCCCTCTCAATTGGTCATCACTGACCCCACCAACCACACCAATCGTTTGCAGATTGGCATCTGACTCAATTTCACGAAAACTCAAAACACTGATCCCCGGAATATGTCGTCCAACAAACATCATCACCGAACGCCGAATATCCGCAGGAACCACCACCACTGGCATGCTTTCAGTTCCAGGAAGTGTACTTACGCTATGTTGAAACTGGTCCAACATACCTTGAAGTTCTTCCGCATTTAAAACTCCGCCACTTGCAGGGTTCTGCAAACGTCGGAAAATATTTTCGATAGGTGGAGACATAACCAGTGCATTGATATTGCCGCTGGAATCCAAGAACTGCGATGTCAACTGCTTTGACAAACGCTGTCTTACAATCTCAGTCAGCTGGTCAGCATCCTTGATTTCTTCACCATGGTCCGCCAAGGTCTCCAAAATGGTACGAAAATCTCGAATTGAAATACGCTCGAGCAACAAGTTTCTAAGAACCTTGATAACCTGACCCGGCTGGAGAATATTGGGAATAAGTTCCTCAATGACCTTCTCGTTATCACGAGTGTGCAACTCAATGAGTTCCTGGAACTCCCGTCGGCCAATAAGAAGATGACAATTTCGCGCCAAGAGCTCACCCAAATGAGTCGCCGCGACGGTCGCAGGATCTACAACAGTATATCCCATTAACTCCGCTCGCTCTGAATCCGAACCAGAAATCCACTTTGCTGGAAGACCAAACGCGGGTTCAATGGTACCCTCACCATTTAAATCAGGAAGACCACCACTTGGATTCATGGCCAGCATGGCACCTACTTGCAGCACGCCAGACCCAATATTGTTACCGCTTAAAATCACACGATACTCACCAGGTCTAAGCTGCAAATTGTCGCGCATATGAATTGGCGGAACCACTACACCAAGGTCTTGAGCAATCTGCTTACGGATTCCGTTGATTCGTCCCAGCAACGCCCCATCCCGATTACCATCCACCAATGGTACCAGTTCGTAACCAACCTCGACTTCTAAGAGGTCAACCGGCAAGAGGCTTTCGAGCTCTTCTCGTTCTCGCTCAGTCTTGGTCATTTCACCTTCGCCGGACTCATCTGATTCGCTCTCTTCTTCACCTTCGCCATCGTCCTTAAGGGCCAAATAAGCCATGCCTGCAGCTAACATCAGGAATGGAGCATGAGGCATACCTGGAACAATACCGAGAGCGCCGAGGAATCCAGCGGAGAGCAACAAAGGACGTTTCGGCTTGAAGACCTGGCCCATCACGGTATCGCCAAGTGCACCAGGCGTCGAAGTCCGGGTAACGATGACACCGGAAGCAACACTGGTCAAAAGAGAAGGCAATTGAGAAGCTAGACCGTCGCCTACTGTTAGCATGGTATACGTCTTAGCGGCCTCGCCCACTCCCATATCCTGCTGCATCGTACCAATGATCAATCCACCAACGATATTGATCGCAGTAATAACCAAACCGGCAATTGCATCCCCGCGAACAAATTTAGCGGCACCGTCCATCGCACCGAAAAAGTTTGACTCTGTTTGAATTTCCTCACGTCGCTGCTTTGCTTCAGCTTCAGTAAGTGCTCCAGCCGCCAATTCGGCATCGATAGCCATCTGCTTTCCAGGCATCGCATCCAAAGTAAATCGTGCGGATACCTCAGCAATACGCCCAGAACCTTTGGTGATGACCACAAAGTTAATGATGACCAAGATCAAGAAGATGATGATACCGAGAACATAATTGCCCCCAACCACAAACTCGCCAAAAGACTTAATAACTCGGCTTACCGCATCTGGGCCCTGGTCACCCTTACTCAAGATCAATCGGGTCGAAGCAACGTTTAGAGATAAACGAACCAGAGTTAAGACCAAGAGAATCGAAGGGAAAGAACTCAAGTCCAAGGGCTTTTCAATGTTAAGCGATAGAATAAAAACAACCATCGCTGCACTGATACTGAAGGACAAAAGCAAGTCCATTACAAAGCTTGGCAGCGGGAGGATCATAACCGCAATCACACCGACCATGGCCGCCGCAAAGAGGTTATCCGTACCAATCATAGAAGTGATACTGGCCTTTCTTGCCCCTGGTTCAACACGGCCAGTCAACTGTCTTGCTGAGTCACTCATGCTGCTCCCCGCTTATTCTTGCCGTTGCGCTTGTAAACATGGGCAAGAACCAAAGCCACTGCTTGATACAGATCACTAGGAACCTCTTTACCCACTTTAACTTGTCGATAGAGTGCTCGAGCCAAAGGCGGCTGCGGAACCACTGGAATATAGTGTTGTCGTGCAATCGCTCGAATTCGTGCGGCTTGCTCATCGACCCCTTTGGCCAAAACTTTCGGCGCCGCCATCGAAGAATCATATTTAATGGCGACCGCGTAATGTGTTGGGTTTACAACCACGACATCTGCTTCAACGACATTTTTAACAGACCGTGAGTCAACCAGGTCTCGAGCCATCTGGCGACGCTTACCTTTCTGCATCGGGTCACCCTCTGTATTCTTGTGCTCGTCCTTGATCTCCTTGAGACTCATCTTGAGGTCTTGTTCGGTCTCATACCACTTGATGATGTAATCAATGACGGCAATCAGAAGGAACGCGATACCTGCTTTAACCGCCAGCTCCATGGCGACCGCCTTTGCGCCCTCCAAGATGCTAGCCAGCGAGTACGGCTCTGCAGTCACATAACCATCAAGCCATCCCATAATGACCCAGGCACAAACACCACCAATGACAAGCACCTTAAAGAATGAAAAGACCAACTGAACCAAGGCTTTCTTTGAAACCATCAAATCCTTGATGCCGTTCAACGGATTAACCAGGTTGTCCAGTTTTGGTTCTGCGAGTTTCCCAAGATTAAAATACCCTTTAGATTGGGCGAGACTGAACCCGATGGCGACAATCACCCCTGTGAACATCACAGGAAAAGATGTCATCACATAAGTTTCTACCAATCGTTCATATACTGGCGATCCCAGAGGCTGACCCAAATCGCTGAGGCTCGATTGCATAAAGCTGGCCATGCCGACCGCGCTCTGGCCAAACCAAACAGCTGAAGCACCAACACCACCGATCAAAAGAGCGAGCGTGGTAAGGTCTTTGCTCTGGGCAATTTGACCCTTCTCACGCGCTTCCTGCCGCTTTTTCCCCGTGGGGGCTTCTTCTTTATTTTCGCCTGAATCGTCCGACATTATCCAGCCACCGTGGAAACAAAGTCTTCAAGACTTCGGTCAAAAAAGGTATGAATCGACCACCCTACGTTTGGTGAAAACAAAAGCAGAGCCCAAATTCCGATTCCAATCATAAAAGCAAAACCTAGCGCCCA
>CAZZDT010000230.1:0-6223 GCA_964652435.1 uncultured Bdellovibrionales bacterium | reverse complement strand
GCGTGGAGTTCGTCAATCTGGACCGCGTCTATGGCGCTTTGCTTTTGAATGCGAATCCAAAACTGGAGGAGTTCTCAATGCCAGACTTGAGCCGGGTTACGGACAGAATCTACGTAACGAAGAACTTTTCGCTCTCCGATTGCTACGTACAAAAACTTGAGGAAGATTTAGCCAAGGCCGGTCAAGAAGTCACAGTGGTCAACTTCCATAACCAAGAAGGCGAAGATTGCGCCGACATGCTCGACTAAAAATAACTCAGATAGAAAATAAAAAAAGGCGGGGCTTTCATAAGTGAATGCTCCGCCTTTTTTCTTTGTGCCGTTTATCTTTTTACGCTGCTTATTAGCAAACCCAGAAGGTCAAAGAGGGTTTTGCCGTACGCAGAGGTGTAGCCCCTGGCAAAATCAATGTTTCAAGGAAAGCCTCTGGTAACGCCGCCGAAGTAAACCGAGTCCTAAGAGCAATATCCAAACTTCGTGGCTCGGCGCCCGAACAGCCTGACAGCCTTCATCAGCGCCAAAACTTTCATTTTCTGACTCCGCTTCAAGGGCCCACTCAGCCTGAAATTCTGCGCCGCCGTCAAGACGGGCTGGCTCCAAACCGGTCAATTCCGGGCATGCATCTGCATTGTCTTCGGTACAGGCAACTTGAAACTCTTTAGTGTGGTCGAGTGTCCATGATTGATTGATTGCAGCTTCAGCAGTGCCACTCACGGTAGTTGTATAGTATCCTCCGGGTGTAAGGTCCTCCGTGGGCTGCAGTCTCATAATACGAGGCCAACCAGCGCCCCAAGCCCCTCCCTTTTGCTCATAGGCAACAGCGTTACCATTTGCATCGGTCCAGGTGGAATTAAGTTGTCCCTGCTTGATGCCACTGGAAAAGAGAAAGGAGACCCAACTATCGGGAGAATTTGATTCGTGGCTACGAAGCCGCCGCGAACCTTCCGGAAATGAAAACATCAAAACATCTTCGTCGCGGTAGTCGTCTTGGAGCTGTTTCCACAGATCTTGGATATAATGCATCGTCGGGTAAACCTCGGCGTGAAGACTGCCGGGGATATCGGGATTCATATAGTTTTCCCGCGTCCAAATTAAGACATCTAAGAGACTGTTCGCTGCAACCTGGGCCAATACCGGACCAGCACCCTCATCAATATATAAGTCGGTCATGGTATCGAGTGAGGACAAGATGTGGTCATCGACGATCTCCTCATCAAACTCACCCGAATTGTTGTAAATGTAGAGCAGTGCATCCACGGGAACATCACTTTCAGGGATGGTTCCAATCAACAAGTCCATCACTAAAAATCCGTCGGTACCCGAGTCAGCCTCGCCCTGGCCGGCACCATCGTGGTGTTCTATTTGGTCAAGAAAGAGTGAATCAAAAACCTCATCTTGAAAACCATGAGCTGCGCTGCCAAGCAAGAACGCGATACGCTTGCGAGACTCAAGACTGCTCCAAGGTGGCGGATCGTTGTCACGAATCCATTGAATAAAATGTTCAGTAAAGTATGGCCAATGACTGTACTCCGCGAATTTGCGTGCCAGTTCAGGATACTTCAAACCCGGATAGTAACCAATGTCCGGATAAGCAGAGCCAAGAAGCATTGAATTGAAAACCTCCTCGTTCGCGAGAAAGGAACGCAATTCACCTTGAGGTAAATTCTCAACCGCCCAAGCGGTTACTTGAATATGACCCAAGCCACCATGAGCTAGACCCACCTGAGGCACAAGACCAAGGCCGCCCACGAAAATAGATAAGCACAACCATCTATATCTACGACCAATCGGCTCTCTCATATCAATCCTTTAATTCTGTGACTCCCTATACCTTATCGAAGGTGCGACTCTGTGGGTAAGTTTTTTAGAGAGAGTGCATTCGCCTTGAGTTTTCAGGTATGGTCTTTCCGGAAGGAAGCACCTGAACGATTGAGCCACAACGATGAAAACACCCCTAAGTTTAGTAATTTATCTTCAGATTCTTTTCTGCATTGGCTGTGGTCAGAACAATACCATCGCCACGGCTGTCACTGGGCAAGTAAAAGAACTCGGGTCTGACGGACTCTCTGATGTGGTTGTATGCTTGAATGATGCAGATGCCATCTGCACCCAAACTCAAGCCGACGGGAGCTACCTACTGGAGGGCCCTCCCGCCGAAACAGATGTCTCTTTTACGGTCACCAAAGATGGTTATCTGGGCGGAGCCATGAGTATAACAACAGCATTGGAACCCTTGGATATACCCGTCGTTTCCATGGCCGGTGAAGTAATCCTTGAATTACAAATGGGCATTTTAGACGTGGATGCCGTAGAGAATACTGGGCAGATCGCGTTTTCAATCAGCAATGGAATCAACGGCGATGGAATCAATGTGCCCAATATTCAAACCCAACTGGAACCGGCATCGGGCAGTGGACCATTTTACTCAAACGATAGCGGGCTACCGGATTTAGAACTCACAGAAACTTCTGCCAACGGAGGCGGTGTTTATGTGAATGTCGAGCCAGGAATCTACTCTCTGACCCATCTCAATATTGCTGACAACTGCACTCTCATGCTGGGTTGGGGCTCTGCTGCAACCCCTTCATTTCGGGTCTTCGAAAACCGTGTGACTTATGTACGGATTGAATGCTTAGCCCAAGACTGATCCACAATCCGCTCTAGTCATTGCCCGGTTCACGGGCAACTTCAACGGCCTCAACATCCAAAAGCGACTCTAAGACAGTGGGTGCGATGGAAACCAAAAGTCCCCGTTGTCCCCCATTGATGTAAATCAAGGGCAGACTCAAAATACTTTTTTCAACATACACCCGCATGGCCTTCCGTGTCCCAAATGGCGACGTGCCGCCAACTTGATAACCACTGTGTCGCTGCGCCACATCAGGCTTACAGGCCTTGACGGTTTTAACGCCCATATGTCTCGCCAGCGCCCGTGTTGATACCTCCTGAGTACCATGCATCAAAACAATCAGGGGATTGGCCTGGTGGTCTTCCATCACCAGAGTTTTGATCACCTGGTGATGCTCGACTTTCAATTCACGTGCGGAGACTTTCGTTCCACCTCGAGCCTCATAGGTGTAACGATGAATTTCAAAAGCAACCCCCGCCTTTTTCAATGTTCTTAAGGCACCGGTACTGGGGATTTTCTGTTTTGGCATAGCAATCGCCGTTTCATTCACAGATTCTAAACAAAGACTCTCAACCCAGATCAGATCCAGATTGAAGACAAAATGATATTTTCAATCCTCTATGTGATTTGGATCACAGAATAAATCAAGCAATTGCCGCTAAGATATGGGCATGGAACGCTTGGATGAGATTAGACTCCCCCAAGGTCGCAAGCGTGTCATTTATGAACATACGTGGCGATCTGACTTCGTGGGTGAGGCACTGACAATTGAATACGAGGGCGACCAAGAGGTCGTTTCTATCGAGTTCTACTCGTCCGAATACGGCATTGTTCGCTGGGTACGTCAATTGGGTTTTCTTCCAAGCCATAGCTGGGAATGCGACAAGACCGTCCATGGCAATCTACATGGTCAACACTACCCTGCCGCTCTGTTAAATGGCGCGCAACCATTCACCCATACTCTAGAGATCGTACACAAAGTACTAGCCCACAAGTGCCTTAACCACCTTAAGGAGTCTTTGGCGGCCGGTAACCTTTGCGAAGCTAAAGAGCTGGCACTTCAGGGTAGAATATAATGCCCCGGACCCAAAAAATGACTAGGCTGTCGGCAAGATACCTGCTTCACTTATAAGCAATCAATGGAGCCACTATGCCCTTACCTAAATTACTGGTTGTTGATGATTCCGAAATCTGTAGGCAACCTTTTCGTAAGGTTGGAAAAGATTCTGCAGGACAAGTTCTTGTGGAAGTTCTTGAAGCCGAAACAGGTGAAGACGGTCTAGAGATTTTCAAAAACAACCCCGATATCCTTTACGCCGTTGTTGATGTGCATCTCCCCGGAATAGATGGATTCGAGATGCTCAATGCCTGGCGAAAGCATGACCTCAAACGGTTCGAGCAAACAACCATTTTTATGAGCTGCTCCGATGCCGATGACCATCACCACGAATCTCCTGATTTTCCGACGCCAAGCTGGATTCTGAAACCGGCCGATCCAGAACTCTTCAATCGCTTTCTTCTAAGTGATGTCAGAATGAAAATGGCGGTACGAACCAATAGCCTGAGTGATACTCAGCGCATGGACCTTCGAACTCTCTTTGAAGACTCGAGCAAATTAAGTGAAGAGCAGCAAAAGGCACTGGCAAGCCTGATTAACTCGCTTACTCCAGAGGATTCATAGTTTCTGCAGAAACAAGAATGATTGAGACTAGGCTAGCTTCTGGGCAATCATGACGCCATCGCGGACCGGCAAAAGCAGGTTCTGAACACGAGGGTCATCAAAGACGAGAGTATTCATTCTGGCCAAAGCGTGGTCTGACTCTTCCACCGGATCCAATACCGCACCACTCCACAAAGCGTTATCCAACATAATTAAGCCACCGGGCCGAGTGATCTCTACCAGGTGATTGTAGTAGTTCATGTAATTCACTTTGTCGGCATCGATAAAGCTAAGGTCAATCGGCCCCTTAATCTGAGGCAGCGACTCCAAGGCAGGGCCTTGCATCAACGTAATCTTGTCACCCCAAGGACATCGGTCGAAATACTTTTGGGCCATGGCTGCGTGCACGGGCGAATACTCAAGTGTTGTTAATTGACCATCCTCAGGCAATGCCTCCGCCATTTTCATCGAGCTGTAACCGGTAAAAGTTCCCACCTCAACGATTCGCTTGGCCCCAATGCTTCGGATCATCATTTGTAAAAAGCTGCCTACCAAGTGTCCCGCGATCATTTGCGGACATTCCATGGTGGCGTACGTCTCTTCTCTGAGTTCTTGAAAAAGCGGATGCTCAGGCGTTGAATGCGCCAGTGCATATTCCTCAATCTTTTCATCTACGAGTTTTGGCATTTCTTGAACTCCCCTTTGAGTATGCCCGGCCCTTATTGATCACTGATCACCAAAAGTTCAAGCAAGAAATACAATAATTTTCTCATTGTACACATGAGCTTAATAGTCTTATGTGGTCCAGATGTCCTATGGGAGAATAGATAGGTGTCAGAATGGAGCAAAGCTTCCTACGAAGTCGCAAGTTGCTCCAAGGTCCGAGCAATCCCCTCATCTATATCGATGCGAGGCTCATAACCAAGAAGCAATTTGGCCTTTTCAATACTGAAATAGTGGTGGGTGCACATGTAGCGAATCGCAAAACGCGTGAGTCCATCTTCGGGTCCGGACGACTGAGCTCTTACCGCTCGAAAAGCTTCCACCAGTGTTGCAGCCCCATATGCCAATGCGAATGGAATGCGACCCTGGGTCGGTTTGTGATTCAATGCGATCAAAACTTTATCTACAAAATCCCAGAACCCCAGAGGCTCTCCATTGGTAATGAAAAAAGCTTGGCCACAATCTAGATCGCTTTGACCTAAGTACGCCTGCGCGGCCACGAGCGCATCGATAAGATTATCAATATAGGTGAAGTCAGAAAACTTCTGACCACGTCCAACCCCAAACCGAAGACGCCCAGCTTGAGCCCGCTTTAAGAGCGCCGGGATGAATCGCCCATCGCCCGGACCGAAAACAACATGAGGCCGAATGGCGCAGGTATGCAAAACCCCTGTTTGGTGTGCTTCCAAAACTGCTCGCTCGGCGGCAATCTTACTGTCAGCATAAGGGGCCTGGGAAATGGATGCGTAGGGCAACGATTCATCGCCGTTCTCAATGTTCCTGCCTTCATACACAACACTGGCAGAACTCACATAGACAAGCTTTGAAACCGAAAGCTCGCGGCACGCACGAAGTACATTCAAAGTGCCTTGATGATTGACCGCCCAAACCTTTCGAGCATCGCTTTGCCGTGTTTGCACCAGAGACGCCACATGAAACACAACATCGTGTTTATCCATGGCACTCTTCAAAGCTTGATAATCACAGATATCTACTTTTCGGTAATTCAAAGCAGAAGGTAAATCGGACACCGGATGAACATCGATTCCCGTTACATCATGACCTAACTCAAGCAACCGCAGAGCGAGGTGACGCCCCACAAAGCCCATAACTCCGGTTATCAAAAAACAGCTCTGGTTGGACACGACGTTCATAGAACACCCGCATCATAATCGCCAAGCAGCTCCACCATTTTCTCTGGCACGCAAAAAG
>CAZZDT010000229.1:0-6243 GCA_964652435.1 uncultured Bdellovibrionales bacterium | reverse complement strand
CCGCTGTCAGGCCTTCGGGCCTGGCAGAGGTTCATGTCGCTGGGCCCCAACGGTTGTAGAATAGGCTTCAATTGCCTATTGTGCCCGGCATGCGATTCTTTACGTTGTATTTCTTAGCACTGACCCTACTGAGCCAATCAGCCCTTGCCGGTCAGAAATTCACCATTCTTCATACGAATGACTGGCAGTCTCGCGTTTTGGGCTTTGGTCCAAACAGTGAGTACACACCAGCCAGTATCAACGACGATGAAACCATCGGCGGCATGGCCAGACTCGCAGCGCTTATTGAGCAAAGACGCAAAGAAGCCTCCGAGAAAGGTCCTGTCTTGCTCTTGGACGGCGGTGACTTTTCAATGGGTACGCTCTTTCACACCGTAACCCAAGAAACCGGTATGGAACTGCAACTTCTCGCCGCTATGGGTTACGACGCTGTCGCAGTTGGCAACCACGAATTCGATTTCCAGCCGAAGGGCTTCGCCTCGATGATTGCCGCAGCACTCTCCGAAAATACCAATCTTCCTAAGTTGCTGATGTCCAATGTTCGATTTGACCACAGCTCACCGGACGATGATGAGCTTCAGGCTTATATGAAATCAGGAGTTCTGGCTCGCGATATGATTATCGAGCGCGGGGGACTTCGATTCGGAATTCTAGGCTTAATGGGCAGCGATGCAGCAGAGGTTGCGAAAGATATTGCTCCCTTAACCTTCGACAAAAACACCGAAACAGCACATCGCATCAGCCACATGCTTAAGGCGAAACATAAAGTCGATGTGGTCATCGCATTAAGTCACGGAGGTGTCCTCAAAAAAGGAGATGGGACATGGCACGGCGAAGACCTGGATATTGCAGATGCTGCTCCTGAACTGGATGTGGTCATCGGCGGTCACTCCCATACGACACTTGATATACCTTTGCTTTCCGAGTCAGGTAAAACCATTCTTCAGGCAGGTTCCGACGGACGCTTTCTTGGCGAACTTGAAATGGAGCTCACACCAACAGGGCTCAAAACCGTTAGCTACAAACTGCATCCTATCAACGACTCAATCGTCGGGAAGCCCGAAATCACCGAGCTGATTGAAACTGCAAAAGCAAAAGTCAGTGAAAAGATTCTCGCACCCCGCGGGCTCTCTTTTGACCAACCCATTGCATCTACCAGCCAGACTCTAAAACGAACATTCGACGATACGACTTTGGGCAATCTCGTTACCGATGCAATCCGAACCAAAGCTGGCAGTGACGTTGCTCTTACTGGAAACGGAACCATTCGTGACGAGTTGCACGCGGGCAAATCTGGCATCCAAACAGTATCTGACCTCTTCCGAATCACACCACTGGGTGTGGGAATCCTCGATGATAAAGCAGGCTATCCACTCACCAAAATGTATCTCAACGGAAGAGATCTCAAAGGACTCTTTGAAGTTCTGCTGGTTGCCTACAAATTCAAAGGGCCTTCCTACTTCCCAAGGTTCTCTGGAGCGAAAGTCGATTACAATATGATCCGCATGCCATTTGATAGAATCTCCGACATCCATTTAGGTAACGAAGTCGATGGTTATCAACTTGCTGATCTTAGTGAAGACTCAACCAAGCTCTACAGCGTAGCAGCCACCAGTTACGTGGCTAAATTTGCCTGGACTGTTGAAAAACTAAGCCAAGGCGTGATCTCAATTGTTCCAAGAGATAAAGATGGCAATCCCGTTCCAACAGTCGAAGGTGCCATCATAGATGGGTCCAGTACGGAAGACGGCATTCAAGAAGTTAAAGAATGGGAAGCGCTTTTGGAATATGTGCAAGCCCTCCCCGACATCAACCAAGATGGATTGCCCGATATCGAGGCGGCGCCAGGACTCTCAGAAAATCGCATCAACGTCGATGGCAGTTTTGCCCCTACGAAGCTTTTGAAAAATGCCAGCAATATCATGTGGACGACCACCATCTTCACACTATTAATCATCCTCGTAGCATCGATTTATTTTATAAGACTGACCTTTAAATTCTTTGAGGCCATCCGCTGACTCAGCTTTCGCGCATAGGAATCTGTAATGAGTAAACACCCACTTTCCAAAGCCATCATCAAACAACTTCAAAATCCAGATGCTGATAGCCCTGCGGGTCAATTGGTAGACTTGGCCTATGACCACTTGGCGGCTTTGAAAGTTGGAGAGCTGCTGGACTTTGAAGCATTGGCCGACGACATCCTTTCGGCTATCGCTGGAGAGGGCCCGGGAATTCTTCTAGAGCGTCATGCCGAGCCGTTCTTAAGCTTTGAGCGAAATCGTGTGACAGAAACCGGCGAAACTTTGGGGGCAGCTGTGCCGGAATCGGTTGTCGCCGGGATTGAAGAGCGAATGAACCGGCGGGTCACCATGCCCAAAGGTTTTGGCCGAGACATCGTAGACCCCGCCTTTGTTCGAGACCTTGTGACCGGTTCACTGGCAGAGACGCTCGAAAACTTTCTAACCAAGCTTCCAATATTTGGAGGCAATGAAGGCAAAGCATCCAGTGGTGGAAGCAGTGGTGGTCTTTTGGGCAGCATCGCTCGAAAAGGAGCCAAACGTCTGCAAGATGCCGGGAGCGCGTTATCGGGGATTGGTGCGGGCCTCCAAGAAAGCTTGAAAGCTCAGGCACGTGACTTCGCGGCCCAATCCGCGGACAGACTTAAGCAAGGCATTGTAGATGGCTTTAATTCAAAAGAAAGTCGCGGCGCACTCAAAGCCATGCGCAAGAGAGCATTAGATGCCGTTCTTAATTTGAAACAAGCTGACATTCACACCATGCTCGATGATCCGGATTTAGAAACTCAAATCCAGTGGGCCAAAGAATTCCTCAGTCATAACTTAGCCAGACAAGAAATTTACGATGCGCTTAAAGCACAGATTATTGCAGCTCTTGAACGTGACAAAGACCGAACCTTAGAAGAGATATTAAAGGATGCCGGTTTAGAAGGCATTGCGAAGCAGCGCCTCCGCGACCATTTCCTTCCACAAATCAATGAATTTGCAGGAAGCAAACCTTTTAAGAAATGGCTCAACAACTTGCTTAACGAGGCTTCGGACAATTGAGTACGCCCAATAAGTATGTGGGTAGATTCGCTCCATCCACAACAGGACCAGCGCATCCCGGCACTTTGCTCGCAGGCCTGCTTGCTTGGCTGGATGCTCGTTTCCAAAATGGTAAATTCATTCTTAGATTAGAAGACCTTGACCCAGATCGAGCCCAGGTAGAGTTTTCAGAAAAGATGATTCAAGACCTGACCTGGTTTGGCTTAGATTGGGATGAGCTTAACCTTCAAAGCGAAAATACCGCGCAACATCATGCTGCCCTCGATAAGCTCGCGCAATCCAATATGCTCTACCCCTGCGCAATGAGCCGAGCCGAAATCAAAAAGATAGGTGTGCGGTCACCGGATGGTGGATTTGCTTACCCAAATATCAATCGAGGAACGCCCTTACCGCCAGAAGGTTGGCAACAATCCGAGCAACCACTGCGTGCCCAGCTTCCCGATAAAGTATTTGAGCCCGTTGAACTATCCACTGGAAACTGGGCTCAAAACCCAAGCCGCGCACTTGGCGATCCCATCGTCAAACGCCGCGATGGTTCCATCGCTTATAATCTTGCGGTGGTTGTCGACGATGCAAACTCTCAGGTCTCCCATGTGGTTCGTGGCTCTGACATTGCCAGCAGCACCGCCACCCAAATGGCGCTCATGGAACTCTTGAATATTCCAAGTCCCATTTACCGGCATCATTTTCTTCTGCTGGAGCCACGAGGTGAGAAGCTTGCGAAACTACATGGGTCCATTGGAGCGCCGGTTCTGCGACAGCACTACGGGCCCCAGGAACTATGTGGTATATTGGCTCATCTGGCAGGCCTTCAAGGTGAACCAAAGCCCTGCACACCAAGACAACTCTTAGAAAATTTTTCTTGGAATGACGTTTCCCGACAAGACATCGTACTCAAGTGGGATGAAACCCAAAATCAACTCTTGTGGGACAAGGAAAGCGAATAAGAGCCCCGTGAAGCGAGGCCCCTGATTCTTATGGGTTCACTTAGGAAATAATTCCGCCGCCAAAACCGCCGCCACCGCCGCCAGCTCCAGGCATACCTGGCATTCCGCCACCTTGGCCCGGCACCACGATGCGCGATGCTTCACGGCGTTGCATTTCTTTAACTTCTTCGATCATCTTCTCGATGGCCTTGTTTGCGCTTGGAGCAAATGCCTCAATGGCTTCAGTCAACGAGGTTGCTTCAATCGGGAACTCCAATGGAACAGGTCCAGACTGTGTCATGATCTGAGTTTGGCCAGAATACTCGGACTTGCGAGACTCATCGTCGGTGCCATCGACTTTAATTGGTACTAGAACCCGAATCGCACCCATTCTCATGTCCGTGATCTTGTCTTCACGGTAAAGATTGGTGGCATCGAATTTCATTTCTTCGAGACTTGTTGTTTCAGTTTCAGACATCTCTTCATCTCCATTGCGATCATGAGCCAGATTGTCCCGCAACTATGTGAGACCTCCGGTCAAACGTTCTTGCACCGCCTTGCACGAATAGTAAAGTACAATTGCGCAGCTTAGACCCAGATGAAGGAAAATCAAGATGTCTTCGACTCATCACAGCCGCTCTGCATCCATCGCAATCATGACCGCAGCTTATGTTGTAGCGGCCATCGCGGGGGGCGCTTCTCTTTCGTATTTTAACACTTCCAGCCCTCTTTGGGCGATGATTTACGCTGATCTGGTGGCCACCGTGGTGATCTTCGTTTTCAGTGTTAGTCTAAATAATTCAAGCCTTTACGACCCTTACTGGAGCATCATTCCCATGGGAATCGTAGCCTATTGGGCTTTTTTCTCCGGCTATGACGTGAGTATCGTAAGCCGGCTTGGGACCATTCTTGTGTGTACCTGGGGCCTTAGGCTCACCTGGAATTTTCTCCGCGGATGGCCAGGCCTTGTTCATGAAGATTGGCGCTACATAAATATTCGAAAATTCAGTGGAAAACTCTACTGGCCGGCTAGCTTCTTCGGCATTCACCTCTTTCCAACCGTCATTGTTTTAGCTGGACTTTATCCGCTCTACTTGGCCATCGCCAATCCCGAGCCCAACTCGTTGGCCATCGTCTACGGGGGCGCTGCACTGGGCTTACTTGCCATCACCATTGAAACAGTTGCAGACGAACAACTTAGAAAATTTGTTTTGTCGGGCCCGAAAAAGGCAGTTACTTGAAGAGCGGATTGTGGAGCGTTGTTCGTCACCCAAACTACCTAGGCGAAAATCTCTTCTGGTGGAGCCTGGCCATCATTGGCTACGGAGCCACAAGTGACATCACTTGCTTCGTTGGAGCAATAGCGATGACCGCTATGTTTGTCTTTGCCAGCATTCCCATGATTGACAAACGCATGCTGGAACGACGGCCCGCCTACGCCGAGCACAAGGCAAAAACGCCAGCGCTCTTTCCTTGGAAAGGCATTAAGCCTTCGTAAATGGTGTGTTCAGTTTTAGGCAGATTTTGCCTGGGCTAAATCAGGAACAACGGTAACGACGTCACCCTCTAAAGTAGCCTGCAGCGCTTGACCGATCTGCTCGTCTCCAACAACCTTCATCTCAATACGCAAGGCGGCACATAGCTCAATCACCGGAGCCAACAAACGCCCCAAACGGTCCGTGGCTACGCCGTCACGGAGATCTAGAATCACCGCGCTAAAGCAAGCAGCCGCGGCTACATCCTTCACTTTATCCATCAACTGATTACGCAGTTCAGACATGACGTTCTCAGGATTGTCATCCCCGTCCTCGATCGGAATAAACGTCACAACGTTGTCGGTTAAAGTGACGTAGTCTTTGGCGCCAAAGGTTTCATCAACCAGCGCACCCACTTCCTTCGCATCAAAAGGCTTCACCAAGGCATCGTCAAAGCCATCGCTTTTCGCTTGGGCTTTCGGATCTTTTTGATTCGCTAAATACAACGCGACCAATTTTGACTTCGGTTGTAACTTTTTAAGTTCTGCTCCCAGTGCGACGCTATCCACTCGAGGAATGTCCATATCAATGACAATCATTTTGTAGTCGCGTTTCGCGCAGGTGTTCAATGCAGCCTCTTGAGTGGTCGCATGCCCAATTCGGATACTGTCATCGATATGTCGTCTCAAAGCCCGCGATACTGACTTCATGTCATCGATCATCAACAAACTCGAAGACTTCTCTTGAGCAGAAGCAGGCTCGGCCGTTCTTGCTTTC
>CAZZDT010000228.1:0-6267 GCA_964652435.1 uncultured Bdellovibrionales bacterium | reverse complement strand
CTCTCGTTGCTTATGCTCAACCCCACAGATTACGGCCGCATCAACGAAGCTCTTGGACAAGAAGTTGCAGACGACGTGCTCAACAAAATGGCACACGTGCTGCGCGGCAATTTACGCAGCACAGATTTCATGGCCCGATTCGGTGGCGCTGTATTCGCGGTGCTCCTGCCCGATACCGGTGAAGCCAATGCACTCATCGTAGCCAATCGTTTGGTTCAACAAACGGAAGCCCGGGTGAACGAACTTGTGGAGGTTAACCTGCAACTGCGATGTGGTTTGAGCGTCTACAATGCGAAGCATCCAAGGCAACCCGAACTGATGATTCAGCAAGCCGCCCAAGCCTTGGGCAAAGCAAGGCTCTCGGTTCATCAAGTAGAGCTTTGGCATCCCGGCCAACTGGTCAGCACAAAAGCCATCGACCCTCTTACCAGTGTTTTAACCGGTGACATGACCCGAGACTACCGGCGTATGTCCTTGATGTGGGATACCGTAAGAACCATTGCCGCCAATCAAGAGCCTGAAAACATCATCGGCAACACCGCTGAAAGTCTGCGCAATACCTTTAGAGCACACAGCCTTTATGTGTTTCGCAAAGAATCCGACGAGAATCTCAAGCTTATTCAGCGCATGGTAAGCCCTGAAATGTTAGCCAAAGGCCATTACAAAGATCCCGCAGAAATTCTTCCTGGCGAAAAATCCTTGGTCGACCGTGCCGTGGAATCACAATCTATTCTTGGCTCTGGAGTCGACGGAATTGACGATACCCAAACCAATCTAGAGTTTCGCGCCATTGCCATTCCAATGCTTGCAGATGAAAAATGCCATGGCTGTATTTATATGTCCCATACGGGCGAAGGGCACTGGCTTGATGTAACCGATGTTTTGTTTCTACAGGGTCTATCAACACAATTGGCGATGGCACTCGACCGCGCTTTGCTTGCCAAGCAAGAGCAACGCAACCAGGAACAACGCCGGAAAAAACTTCGAGACGAATTTGATACACTTCGCAAAGCATTCGGCAAAGTAAAACTGGTCTACAACAGCCCGGCTATGCAAGAACTGCTTTCCTCCGCCCGCCGCGTAGCTACCACCGAAGCAACCATTTTGATCACAGGAGAAAGCGGTACCGGCAAGGGCGTACTCGCCGAAACCATTCACAACTTGAGCAATCGGCATGACCGACCATTCGTCACCGTTGACTGCAGTAGCATCGCGCCAACCCTGATTGAGAACGAACTCTTTGGACACGTTCGAGGTGCTTACACCGGTGCAGAAAGATCAAGCATGGGGCGGATTGCCGAAGCAAATGGCGGCACGGTTTTCATCGATGAAATTGGTGAACTTCCCATTGAGGTGCAAGGTCGCCTTTTGACCTTTGTTCAAGATCACCGAATCTCACCAGTCGGTGCCACACGGTATCAACAAGTTGATGTTCGTATCATCGCCGCAACCAACCGAGACCTGGAGCGTGAAGTTGCCAGTGGAAAATTTAGACAAGATCTCTATTACCGACTGAATGTTGTAACCTTTGCTATTCCACCGCTTCGAGACCGTCGAGAAGAGATTCCATTGCTTGCGCGCTACTACATCGAGCAGTTCAGTCTGCAATATCAGAAACGAATTGATGGACTCACCAGTGATGCGGAACTGGCGATGCTTGGCTACGATTGGCCTGGTAATATTCGCGAACTCCAAAACAAAGTGATGAGAGCAGTGATTCTCTGCTCAGACGATGAACTTCAACTTCAAGAATTGGACATTCCGCTTAAGACTCAAAAAGAAATTTCAGCGTCCACAAACTCAGAAACTCAGAATGCTTCCCCAGCTGAAGCAACGGAAGAAGAACCAGCCATTGAATCCGGTGTCGCGCCCGCCATGCAACTTAGGCATTGGCTCAGCCGAGACATCACCGCTTGTATCGATGCACTGCCCGCCATGCCTCCACCGGTTGCTCACTGGCTCACTCTTTCATTGGTCGAAGCGGCTCAGGCCATCTCGTCAGACATTTCCAAACGAGAGCCCGGTAGCGTTACCCGACGCGCCGCGAAACTCTTGGGGGTTCCAGAGTCAACGTATCGGCGACGACTCGGAGAAATTAATCATGGCGGTAAAGACCTTGGACGACGCGAGGTCTGGGAAGAGCGAGCGCCCATTCTTCAAAAGCTGGTGGAAGCCAACGAACTGGCAGCTCAAAACCTGCTGGAAGGCTGGAAACAGTCACTCCTGGCTGAGGTACTCGATCGTCTGGGGCATAAAACCAAAATTGCTGCGTCCATGATGAACACCACCGAACAAACTCTGCGTAAATGGCGCAAAGAGTTGATGTAATTACGCAGCCTTTCTTGAGCGCACTGCGTCATAAAACGACATCCCTCTCTGGGCCTCCTACCCTTGCCCCATTTTGATGACCTATATATACGCACTTCGAAATCGAGCCCTTTGCTCGCAGAGGACTACAACCCATTTGTTAATAGAGGTCTGTCATGGAAAATATCTACAACCCAACACCAGAGCATAAAGCGCTTCGTGAAATGGTTCGCCAGTTTGCTGAACGTGAAGTAGAACCTCAAGCCGCAGAAAACGACCGTACAGAAACATTCAACATCGGTTTGTTTCGGCAGCTGGGAAGCCTCGGTCTTTTGGGTATCACCGTGCCAGAAAAATTTGGTGGCTCGGGCATGGATGCAGCCGCTGCTGTTATCGTTCATGAGGAACTGGCCGCGGTCGATCCTGGATTTACCCTCGCTTATCTCGCCCACTCCATGCTTTTCGTGAATAACCTTGCTCAAAACGGCAGCGAAGCGCAGTGCCAAAAGTATCTACCTGGTGCAGCCACTGGAGAGCTCATCGGCGGTATGTGTATGAGCGAGCCGGCGGTTGGAACAGATGTTCTCGGCATGCAAACCATGGCCAAACGTGACGGCGACAGCTACGTCATCAACGGTGCAAAAATGTGGATCACCAACGGTGCCATCAGCGACACCGAGCTAGGCGATGTATTTTTGGTGTATGCCCGTACCGGAGAATCGAAAAAGACCGCATCCCTTTTTCTAGTGGAAAAAGGCACCCCTGGTTTTAGCCTTGGCCAAAAAATCCATGATAAACTGGGCATGCGCGCATCCACTACAGCGGAACTTGTTTTCGAAGATTGCCGAATCCCAGCTGAAAATCTGGTTGGCAGTGAAGGCGAAGCCGTCAAACACATGATGCGCAACCTTGAAATCGAACGTCTCACACTGGCCGCAATGAGTTTGGGAATCGCTCGCCGCAGCATCGAAATCATGAACCGATATGCGAATGAACGCCACGCTTTTGGTAAGCCTCTGCGAGAGTTCGGCCAGATTCAACGCCACATCGCGGAATCCTACGCAGAATACATGGCTGGCAAAGCCTATGTTTACAGCACCGCAGCCAACTTGAAGTTGGATTCATCCGGAAATCGACTCGACTCAGACGGCGTTAAGCTTTACGCCGCCGCCATGGCAAAAAATGTTGCTGATCGGGCTATCCAAGTACTCGGTGGATATGGATATGTTGGCGAATATACGGTCGAACGTCTTTGGCGTGATGCCAAGCTTCTAGAAATCGGTGGCGGCACCAACGAAGCTCATCACAAAAATATGACACGTGAACTTAGCGCAACAGAAAAACTTGATTAATCATCAAAAACAACGGGGAACGAAGATGAAAAAACTTTCAAAAATTGCTCTGATTCTTATTTTGGGATCCAGCCTAGCTGTATTTGGCTGTGGGGACAGTGAAGACAAACCCAAAGACCAAACTGACTCAGGAGACACAACCGGTAACGACACGACCGGCGATGACACCACCACTGATAACACCGGCGACAATACGGGTGACAACACAACCGACAATACCGGTGGTGAAGATATCACCGCTTCTTGCACTCAGGTTTGCGAATACCTGATCTCATGCCTTGGGCAACTCACGTGTGACCCTGCCCTGGGTGAACTCGACGCAGCTGGCTGTGTACAAGATTGTGTGGCCCGAGGTGAGATGAACCAAGCATCGGCGGCAAACTACGTGACTCAGTCATGCGACGATGTAAATCGCAGCCAATGCAACGCTGCTCCTGAACAATTTGCAAACTGCGATTGTCCGGAAGCTGCACAAGGCAACTGCCCAGACGGTCAGTTCTGTACGATTCCACTTACCGATAGCAGTGGCAACACTCTCTACGCATGTGGTGACGAAGCAGGTGCAGCGCCCGTAGATGCTCCAACTTGCTCACAAGCTGAACCAGCATGTGAAGATACAACGCAGCAATGTATTCTCTTCAATGCTGACGGAAGTGAAGGCTACTGCCTCGCTCTGTGTGAGCAATAATCTCGAGCTCAATCGAGCTTAACCAAAAGCGCCAACAACATGGGTGACCGCCGTGGTCACCCGGCGCATCAATTCATACATCTCAACCATTGGCTTAAAAATGTTCTGATGAACATCGGCGTATCCCTGCGCCTCGTCACTGATGTAGGTAGCTTTATCGCCGAATGCTCCACTTTCAATGGGCTGACCATCCGTGGGGAAGGCATCATCAAGTACTCTCATGGATGGCAGTACATTCAGGCGCAACAACTCTTGCATCACTTCACCAATCGTCATGGATGCCTGAGAGCTAAACCGTGGAACGCGAACCACCATCAAGAAAAACTCTTGGATAAGGCCAACCCGGAGACCGTGAAGAAGATCCAACTCGCTGCGAGCTTGTTCTGTAATCCCTGCGGGGCGCCCACCAACGGATTCAAACCCTGAGTCCAATTCCATGAGATCTTGTCTCAAGATTCTGAAAACACGGCGCAAACCTTCGTAGGTTTCACCATCGCCCAATAGATTAACCACACGTCGCATACGGCGCTTACGGGCTTCATCGGGCTCTGCTTGGGCCAGTGCCAACCAGTGGTCGGGATCAAAGAGACTGATATATGCCGCTAAAACGTCGGGATTGGTCAAACTGCGTGCATAGGACACCAAGCTCATAAAGCGCTGGCATCTGGCCGAGTTCTCATACATTGCCACAAATTGGTCCTGCTCGTTCGCAATGGCAGCACCGAGGCCGCCGATGGAGTTTGCTAGAAAACCCAATTGTTGCAAAATGGCATTATGCGGGATGGCACGGATTTGCGAAGGGTGATTGCTTCGATTCACACCGCCGTCGTGCTGACGCCGCGAGACCCGCGAGCCTGTTTTGTACAAAAGGTTCGTCCCAAACGCGTCCAGCAAAACACCGTAGCTTGGGTTGTCCATAATATTTTCGTTGAACTCTTTCGCCGTAATGAAGAAGTCTAACGAATGGTCCGTATCATCATAAAATGCGTCGGCACCGGAGGAATCTTCTGGTTCCAAAGTGTTTTCAATCAAGCGTGATAATGTGGCAAATGCCAAGGACTCGTTCTTAAAGAACAGATACCCATCCCCACCTTGAAAACTCAGCTCTTGCTTAAACAACAAGCCTGCTTCTTCAATAAGCTTTCTGCTTTTCGGCGGTGACGTGTAGCTTAAACGGTCGAGGAAACTCACCGGGTGCGAACCTCTGCCGATGGATTCACCGTGGGTATCGAAAATGAGAAGCTCAACACCGTCAAGGCCATAACGCGATAACATTCTGGCCATCTTCATGCGCAACCGCTCAATGGCCATGCTCGCCGCCGGCTGCCCCAAGAAACGACCAGCGTCAGAGAAACCTGTCTGAATAGCGATTCGGCCTCGCTCTTCCACATACTTGCGATAGTGTGGATTGCACAGAAGCTTTTCAATCACCGAATCGGCTCGTTCCAAAGCCGTTTCAGTTTCAAAAAGCGGCGAAATATCCACCAACTCAGCCACGCCAAAAAGTCGTGCAAAATACAAGGCCGTTAAAATAGTAAACGGTGTGTCGCATTCAGCGATCAAAAAACGAATAGGATGAGTAGCATCGATGTAACGCAGCATTTGCGAAACAATCATGAAGAGCCGCTTACCACTCGTTCGCTCAGCCATAATGGAACCAACGTTGACCGTAACCGGTTCAAGAGAATCAAAAAGTGCCGTTAGTTCATTCAAATAACGCCGACGGTTACCTGGCTCATCCGGTGAACCCTCAAGGTCCAAAACGCTTCGGATTGCGTTGTGAAGCTGTGAAGAGTTCAGCCGAACATGCGTGTGCGCCATGCCTAAACCATGGTTGGCCATTTCAGCTCGCAAAATGCACAGAGCTCGGGTCAAATCTTCTTCAGTGGAGCCGTCGATTGCTTCCGTTATCAGAGCCAC
>CAZZDT010000227.1:0-6267 GCA_964652435.1 uncultured Bdellovibrionales bacterium | reverse complement strand
CCGCCATTTTCATCGCCAGCCATAGGGGTGACTTCACAGGTTAGAATGTAAGAGTGGTGACCGCCTTTGTCGTAGTTCACACGGATGGAGTCTTGATTGGTGATGTAGCTCCAGTAGGGGTCTCCTTGTGTATCATTGGGGCAGTTTCCATCCAGAGTTGCTGTCATATGCAGGATAGGAATGGTGATATTCGCGACGCCCGCAGGCCCTAAAAGCTGTGCGTTTCCTGGAGCCATCGGTAACAGGACCTTGACTCGCTCGTCTCGAAATCCTTCACGTAAGATGGCATCACGTTCTGGTGTCATATTGGTGCAGAGCGAACTCTCCACTGTCCCGTCGCATTTTGCTAATTCCTCTTCTGAAAATGATGCACCCACTGCGCTGAATACATTCCATCCGCCAAAGCTATGTCCTGCAAGGGCCAGGTCTTCTGTGAGACGACCAGCCAGTGGATTGTCGGCAGGTAGGTCGTAAATATAATCAATGACAGCTGAGATATCCTGAGGGCGCTGAACATACATTTCCGTTGTTCGCGGATCATTTCTGTTAGCGGTGGTGTCACCAGTGTGGTCGGCGCTCGCTACAACAAATCCGTGGGACGCATAGTACTCAGCTAGGTCATAAGCACATTCTGCAAATGAGCTTGTTCCATGAGAGTAGACCAGGACTGGGAAGTTGCCTTCCGGCACGGGGGCAACATCAATGAGAGAATCTCCCCAAAGCGGCTCAACACCATCGGTTTCATTGGTTGGGTACCAGATAACCAATCGGAGGCTTCGCTCTTCATCGATGCCCTTTGGTTGGTAGGTAATGTAGGTTGATTGTTGTCCAACGTTGAACGCGCCACGAACCGTCACGTCTACCGGAGTACTGTCTGAACCGGCATCGTCTCCACTGCAGCCATTGAGTAAGGCAGTCAAAAGGAGGCCAAGAATAAGGACTGAGCTGAATTTTTTCATGTTATCTCCTTCCTCACGAGTACCTAAGAGTGCAGGCTTGGACAAGAGAATTTATAGGATGTTGAGTTCAGGCCACCCTTAGAGCACTTTGTTCTAAGTGATTGTAATTGGGTCTGAAAAAATCAGCTCGAAGAATCAATGAATAATTACTTTCGACGTCTCAACAGTCCCACAATGAGTGGGAGGAGGTAGAGTGGTCCTGGAGCAGCGTGGCAGCCGCCAGTGCTCTCTGGCGTTTCGGGCTCTGGCGTACTTGGACTGACAGGCTCTGGCGAAGTCTCTGCTTCTTCCTCATCAACTGTTTCTGAGTCTGAATCATCGATCTCATTTTCGTCAACTGGGTCTTCGGTTTCGTTCTCATCAATTGGAGTATCGTCGGTTTCATCCGGGGTCGTGTCATCCACTGGTTCTTCGACTGGATCATTGTTGCTTAGGCAATGGTCCAGGGCTGTGTGGATCGGTGGTACGTCTTCTCCAAGTCGCAGCAGTTTGGACATCATCCAAGCTCCCGCACCGTATCCGACCATAGGAATCGCACCTTCATAAGCACCCGTTTCGGGGTCGTAGAGTTCGGCAATCAGGTTGTCGTTGACTGCCGCAAGGTCCGTAACAGTATTGAGAAGATTCGCTGCTTGCTGAGCTCCGTCAGGTGCATTGGACTTAAGCCACGCGTCACCAATTCTTAGGTCCATCATGACCCACTCGCGGGTGTCATAAACTGTTGCAGCCGATTCACCGGTCAATGAGAGTTCTGGGTCGAGACGTCGATAGCCACCAAATTCAGTTCGGATCACGTCGTATTGTTCAAGTGTGCCGCTGTAAATATCGGTGGTGTTATCGAAAATACTCCAGTTCAGAAACTCAACGGTCGAGCCGTCTACATGCGTATAAGAAGATGCAACGCCCGCGTGGCTGGCTATGCTTTGCGTGGGTTGATGAACAAGTTGGGTACGGGCTTTGTCTCGCATTTTTATCGCCAGGGTTTCGAATTCCTGACTGAGTTGAGTATCTCCTTTGAGTGCCATGATGGCGGCTAAGTCGGCCAAACCACGGATTTGAGTTGCCACTGTGTATGCGAAGATTTGTCGATGGTTCCAATGCACTTCCCAAATGGAGTTGTCTGGTGCGGGGAGGTCATCAATGATCAGGCTGCGAATATCTTCTCCAATATGGAGCAAGGCTTCGTAGACTGTATCGCCTTGACGGGTGGTAGAATCAAGCCAATCAAGGTCACAGCTGCTTTCAAGGTATTGGCGAGCCGCCCATAATATCAATCCCCAGCCATCCGTTTCATAGTTGGGGCCATCATAGTTCCAATCGCTCTCCTCGAGACCGTTACCAAAGTAACGGCACACTGAAATGCGATAAGGTCTTTGCAGTTCGTAATATTCGGGGCGATTGTAAAGACCAGCTTCAGCCCCTAAGAAAAAATCGAGCCCTTTTTTGGCTTCGGCGTGGTGACCAATCATTGCCAACGAAACAACAGCATAGGCACCATCTCGAACCCAGCCAACGTGCCAGTCACCTGGTGGCAGGGAGGCTAAAAGCATACCGTCGTTGGAGTCCTTTTCTTCGATGAGTCCCATTCGGAGAACCGATTCAGATTGGCGCCAAAGTTTGAGTTCTGCTGGGGAGAGTTCGTTTGGTGGTGTTTGTCGCCACGATTCAAAGCTAGAAAGCTCACTGGCCACTAGGCTTTGGGCATCTTGGCCGGCAACATAAGCTTGCCATTGGTTTAGGAGAGCGGCGTGGGTACGCGAGTCTCGGAAGCTGTAAGCACGGGGATGATTGGGGTTATCATTGAGAAAAGCCACTCCGATACCCCAAGTTTTGCTTTCGCCGGGGGCCAGGGTCATCGTTTGGCTAAGGAGAGGAACTTGGCTGGCACCTGTACATGATTCATTTTGCGAATACCAAGAACCGTTGAGCATCGCCCAGTAAAGCGCACTGTCCTCACCGCATGTGATTTCTGTGTTTGCGTCCAGTGGCAGGTAGAATGCGTGTCCTCCACCAGAACCCGTTTCTTTCATATAGGTGATAGAGCTGTGCTGAGCGGTCGTTAACGTTTCATTCCAGTCATTGGGGTAAGGCCGTCCTTCACCCAGTTTCAAGTTCGGTTTGGCAAAGAGCTTCACCGTCATCGCACTGCCAGAAGTGTTAGTGACTTCGAGGGCCATCATCAATGCATTGGCATCCAAATCAAAAGGCGCGAAATAGTGCGTCTTGGTTTCCAAGGCTCCAACATTTTGTTGGCCTCGAATGATCTGGGTTTGTTCCAGATACTCCACATTGTCGAGGTTGGTTAACCACACATTTGCGCTGGGAGCCTGAACGCCAAAGTAAAGATCATGAGCGAGATTACGTCGATGAATACCGTAGGTGCCACCATCATCAGCGGGGGCAACGAACGCGTAGGGGTGCTCTAAAAATTCTGTAATTCGTCCTGTATTACGGTCGAACAGAGAAAAATGGTGCCCGTTTCCAGTGGTCATGGTGTGAAATGAGCGTGTATTACCGAGAGCTTCCGGTGCTAAAAATGTGATTAAAGTTCCTAATAATAGATACTTGGAAGCAGATGACATGGTAAACCCCTCTTTTCCATGTTAGTGAATCAGTCTTGGGTTACGTTTTTAGCCGGGCGCAACCATACCCGTCAAGCAGAAACGACTGAGATCAGCGTAGAAGCAGGTCTAGAAGGGGGCCCGGTGTGAAGGGAGTAAACTCTCCCTCGGGTTGAGCGAGCCGGTCAGCGATGACGTAGAGAGAGAGAGGATTGAAGCCGAATGCCATATGGCTTGAGGGAACATGAATATTTTCTCGAAGCGGATAATCGGCTTCGAGGCATGTTTTCCAAGTGACGACGCCGTCGGTACGGCTGTAGAGCGATGAAAAAGGTACAGGAATAGCGGGCTCGTTTAGCCAAGGAGTAACAGGTTCTGGATCTTTAAGAACTTCTCGTTTGCGTAGCTTAGCGGTGAACTCAAGCAGCGCACTGATGTTGGTGGAGTTGTTGGCTCCGTAAAATGGACTTCCAAGAGTGATCACAGAACGAATCATTTCCGGTCTTTGAAAGGCGAGCTTTCGGCTCATGATACCGCCCAGGCTCCATCCTACTAAGCTGACTTTGCGGCCATACTTACCCTGAATCGTGTCGATTCGATTATGCAGGTGTTTAAAAAGCCCAGGCTTATGTCCCATGTTAAAGCCAGCGTTCCAAGAATAGGTTTGGTATCCGAGCTTCTTCAAGAAATTACGCAGGAGAACCGTTGCGCCATCGTTGCTGGCAAAGCCAGGTAAAACCATGACGGGATGGGCGTCGCCCATGGGCATGAAACGGTGGAAGGGTAGCGTGGCAAAATACGCGCCGCATTCCCAAAATGCTCTAGTTTCGAGAAGTCCCATAATGAGACCAGGACGTTTCTGCGCATCTGGGTCAGAGAGTATAGATTCAGCGCTGATCTTTTTTGCTGCCATACCAGTTGGCTATCGCCCCGGCTGAAAACAAGCAAGCAACACTTCGTAAACGTAAGAGGATGTAGGCATATGTCGTTATTAAGTGCATGATATTAAACAGAATTTTTGATTTTTTACTAAACCGGATACAGAATAATTTTGAGGGACTAATAGAATACCAATAGGCGATGGAGAAAGTTTCAACGTGGAAATTTTCATCGTACGAAAAGCCTCCGCCAGTTGTTTAGCTGGTGGGGGCTTTGGTTTTTAGGTTTCAGTCCGTTGAAATAGGCAGATCAAGAATATGAAGTATTCCATTGTTTACGGTGATGTCCGCGTAGACAACTTTGGATGTTTCATTCAGTGTTAAGTCACCATCGGTACCAATGGTAATGGTTTGGCCCGAGAGCGCGGTTATCTCTGTGGCATCCTCAAGTGCTTCTGAGTCCAGAATTTGTTCCACTGCATGAGTTTGAGCCACGGCAGCCAGCTCTGCGGAGCTTAGGTCATCTGGATCAATATCGGCTTGATTAAAGCCTCGGTTTGGTACCGCGAATAGAGTGAGGTTAATGTTGGCAGTACCTAAGTCCAGTGCAAGTTGCCCCGCGCCGTCCATGAGCTCTTTGAATTTGCTTAATCTTGGATAAGAACTAACGATCTGAATCAAGTCGATCCGGTCTCGAAGGCTGGTGGGCAAGAGAACACCATCGAGAACATGAATCAGGCCATTGTCGGAAACGATATCAACGTCGGTAATGGTCGAGAGGCCATCGATGACGACATTGCCGTCGATATATTGGAGGTGAATACGCTCTTGCAGGAGGGTGTTACTCCAAGAAGTGTTCTCCGCTGCATTGCCGGTCATCTCACCGGCGATGATATGGTATTGGAGTAAATCTGCCATTTGGTCTGGGGTTAGAGCAGCTAAGTCGAGATCTAGGGTATCGAGTGCATCGTTGGTCGGAGCAAAAAGCGTAAAGGGTCCGGTTCCTTCAAGAACAGGATTGAGACCTGTGGACTCCAGGGCTGCCGAAAATGTCGAAAATTGAGGCATGTCGGCCAATACACTTACAACTGTGGTTGCTTCTGGTTCTGGAGTGGGTTCTTCGTCAGGTGTTTCCAGTGTGGGGCCAATGCATGCACTAAGCCCAATAAAACCAATGAGTGCTACGCGTCGAGAAATTGATTGTAAAAGCATCTCATGACCTTTCCATAATTGAATCAGAGCCTATCTTTAATCAATGTGGGCCCAATGGGAAAGAGAAACTGTGGTTTGTCGAAAAGTGATATCCTCAGGCGTAGATTATTTGGGGTGATTGAAGTATCTCTGGACAATCCAAATATGCAGGAGAAAATAAGGTGAGTGACTCTAAGCAAGGTGGAGCATTTGGAATGCTGGTTTTGATTGCGTCGTTGGTGGTGATTGGAGTGGGCGGGTTTCTCATGTGGAACATGCTTCAGGATAAAGCGGAGGCCCCTCGTGCGGAGACGCCCGAGCGCTACCTAAAGCCCAGTGATTCCGAAGCCAATCCACCGGCTAAGTTCAGTGACGAAAAAGTGGACGAAGATAAGTTGATTCCTTGACCTTCGTCCACTGATATCAATCAGTTTGCCTGAGATGCCCGGTGTGCGTGGCGCTCGAGTTGCCACATAATTTGAGTGATTTTACTAAAGCGTGCTCGGCTCATGGTCACTCCACTGGACTCACCGAGGTTGTCTCGAAAAGCTCGAATTTGTGCGGCATCCCACGTGGTACCATCCACTTCGATACTGGCATCATCTGGAATATTGTTGTCATAGTTTGAGCTTCTAAAGATATCGGCTACGGCATCTCGGTGGCCGCCAGCCCAAGCCG
>CAZZDT010000226.1:0-6278 GCA_964652435.1 uncultured Bdellovibrionales bacterium | reverse complement strand
ACCAGTTGAGGTGGAATTATGTAATTTGAAATATTGATTATTATCTGCGGCTGTGATACAAAATAAACTCCCACCTGCAAGATAAATGAGAATTAATTTAAAAAATTGATTCATTATTCATCGAGTGACTTTACTCTATAGAATAACTTTGATTTATCAAATTTATTAATTTGGAATTTTCCATATCTGTAAGGATTGCCGCTGATATCAATTAATTCTTCAGTAGGAATAATCCCATTATTTTGCCACTTTTGAAAATTTTGAGTACTTTGAACTTCCCAGTTTTTGTTTTGATCTGACGTGGATAAAGTTATAAAGTAAGTATCACTGAATATATTATTGATATCATCATAAATACCCTCTTTTGAAATATTAAGTTTAGTTTCAAGCTCAAATTCATTACGAAATTGATATTTTTGTAAAAAATCGAAAGCCAAATACTCTATTTGGCTACTATTAAGAACATAATCATAGTAGACTATTTTATCAAAGATAAAATATTTGTTAATGATATCTTTATCTAATCCAATACTAATGTTATCAGAAATAGAATACCTTTTATCTATAATATTATTGATAATTCTCTTTATTAATATTTTATTATTTACATATATCCTGAACTCATCATTTTCACCGTCTATTACTATAAAAAGTCTAGTCCATTCAAAATCTTTTATTAACCCAGATTTTGAATACTCACCTTGGCCTCCTATCGCACCATATGGATTAAGCCAAATTTCAGCTTTCTCTGGTTTATCAAGTGGATTTAACATTCCTACAATCGGCATATTTATACCTAACCTAAATTTTACATCAAAAATTAATGTATATGAATTATTCCTTTTAGCGAAATCAGCACCTGAAGAAATAGGAGGTACTATTAAAGATAAATAGTTATCATTATTTACACGTAGTCCTTTCTCTTCTTCTAAATATAGTTCTTCAATTTTATCTATATTTGAAGTTATTGAAAGCTCACCCTTATCGACACTATTAAGTTCTGTTCCAGATATTCGCCAATTCGATATCTTGCTTTTACTTATGTTATTCGGGGTTTTAAATGACCAAAACCTTGTTGGTAATTTAAGGTCTACAATTTTATTTTTACCTGTTTCATCATAGCCAATCCAAACAGGACTAATGAGGAAAGGTGACTCTATATTTTCATCTATAACATTTAAAATTATATTAGAATACTTATTTTCTCCGTTCTTTTCTCCCCCTAAGGTAATCCTAATATTATCTTCGTATCCAGCAGCAGATGTTATGTTTAATAAATTTAAATCAATACTTAATGATAAATTTGATTCATTTATAGCAGATTTAATGAAGTAATTTATTTGCCCTCCGTCTGGGTCATAAATAAGACTGTGTAAATCAATAGTTGTAGTGAAGCCATATTTTACATCTAATTTAACCTCTTCCTGTATGACCACTAAATCATCACTAACTGAAGGTACACTAATAAAAACCCCAACTTCTTGAGAATAATCAATACCATCATAAGCTCTTATGTCGAATACTTTTACTAATCCATTTAAATTCTTTAACGGTTTCCAGCGAAATTTAAAATTTCGGTCTAGGTTGAGAGGGGCTATAGATAGTCCATCTTGCGTAAACAAACTCCCTTTATTGTGAATCTTAGTTATTTCGTAGCTTAGATCATCACCGTCAACATCAGATGATTCAATTAATGCGACAATCGATTCTGTTGTGAATAGTGACTCTTTATCTTCTTCATTACCGTTTAATATATTTACTTTTGAAATTACTGGTTTTGTATTTGATTTCTTAACATTAACAATAATTGCAATTTCGATATATTCTTTATTTTTATTTTTTAATTCTAAAATTGCTATATCTGTACCAATAAAATCAATACTAGGAACATATTCTAAGTTATTTTCACGTATTATTAATGAGCCGTTTGATGGTTGTGTGGTAATTAAGAATTCCAATACATCCCCATCTACTAATTGAATTAATTCAAATGACTCTATCGATGCCGTTTGATTGAAATAGATTGACTTTACAATCTGAGGCCTAAATATAGATCTAGCTTTATATAAATCTATATGTCTTAATTGATAGTTATCTGATTCAGAAATCGATTTGTTTGAAATTGCTAAATTTCCTTTAGCAATAAAAGTACTAGACTTAGAGTTTACACTTATAGATCCGTAAGTACTTTTAGTTAATTTATATGTATTTTGAGCTAATAATTCACTTTTTAGAACAATAAAAGATAATAAAATAACTATTCTAAAATAAATCATTTATTCAACCATTATTTTGTAAAAAGACTTATCACTAGCGGAGTTTACATATGCCTTTATAATTTTCGATTTTTGTGCTATGAAAGAAGCTTTTGGTTTCCCCTCTGGGTTATCAATAATAAATTTTTTCTCTTCCCATTTTTGTAAATTAGTAGATTCAAAAATCTTATAAGACCTGCCTATTATTGAGAAAAACTCAAATTCTGTTAGGTTGTTACTGTGACTGAAATTATTAATCACAACTCCGTCCTCAGAATCAAATGCATAGTTACCAGATTTATATTCTTCAAGATTAGTTAAACCATCCTTGTCATTGTCCCCTCCTGGTAAAATTTCGTTAATACTTAGCCCATAAGCATCAGCAATGCTTCTTTCCCATGCATCTGGCAATCCATCTCCATCTAAATCTTCACCTAATGTTAAATCAAGTTGCGTAATTCCACCCGGGCGACCCATAGATTGAAAATCACCGATCATTTCAATTGGAATATAATCTTTACCAGCAATACTTATAACAATATTAAAATTCATATTATGGTAAAATGATTTTGTATCAAACATCTTTTTACCTGAATTTGATGACATTGGTATTCTTAAAGAATAATTTACACCGGGTCGGATAACACTTTTAACAGTAGAATTAACAACTGTACTGCCATCGTCTGAAATTACTCTGATTTTAATATTATCCCCGTCTAACGGATTACCTAACTCATTTCTAACTAGTCCTTCTATAATATGGTGGGGAGCTGGTGGATATGCCGTAACACCAACTAGAGTTAATGTAAAAAAATAGATTATTAGTAAGTTTTTCATATTAATTTCCAGAATATGAGTAGGTTTCAAAATGTATTTTTATGTCTTTCAGTGTCCTAATTAAGATGTCTAATCCCTCATTAGGATCATATAAAAGCGACTTGCCGGGTATTACTAGTTTCCATCTACTATTCCAAACTGATCTCCCAACTAACCTGTTGTTCAAGAGTTGAGTTTGAAAGTTCATTGGTTCAGAAACACTTCCTCTTTGCCCGAGATCAATAAATAATGATGGATCACCAACAGGCCTGAATGCTTGATGTTTCCTAACGTTAAATAATCTATCAGTCAGTGAAAAAGAGGTTTGAAATAGTTTTTTAGTGTCGTGATCACTCCCACCTATATTAAATGGTGTAGGAATCGTAGCATCTTCCACCTTCCAAATTCTAATACCGCTTTGATCTCCAAGGGGAGGACTTCTCATTCCATCAAGCCCAACTGGTAAAAGGTAAATGTAGGGGGTCGACGAAAGGCCATTTGGATTTGTAGTAGGATTTGGAACCCCCTCTGTGAAATGTTCTATTCCCTCATACCCATCTAGGGCTACTCCTACTCCTAATATTTTCGTAGCAAATGACGTTGGGCTAAATGTGTGGTCCCCTCTTGCTAGTTTTTTACCGAAGAAATTAAGACCATCTTGAATAGTAGTTGAAAACTCAATAAGTATGCCAGGAACAGGCAAACCATCATCGTTATGTAATTGCATGCATAATTGTCTTACATCTTCATCTGCTAACAAATCGGTCATACGTGACTCTTCTAAAACTTGCTTCCAAATAACGTCATCTGTGTTTGGAAGAATTCTAAAATTCTCAGTTCTTAAAGAAAATGTTGTTCCATAAAGATCTGGGTTATTAAATCCAAGACGACCTCGGAGGACCTCCCAATCAGCACTCATTTCCGCTAATACACTTGATAGACCGGGATCACCAGTATTGCTTCCTGCAAATTGAGGGTTACCATCATCAACTACTCCTAAAGCTCTGGAAGAAACAATGCGACTAATAAATCTTTTCCCTTTGGAAGTATCTAATAATCCAGTTTCATAATCATAGGTTTTTGCAGCTAGAAATGTATATCTGGATGCTAAATCAAACATTGATTTAAATCTCTCTAGTTTTTCATTTCTGAAAATGCGTAATGCAGCATCATTAACTCTATATCCCTGAACTATAGCGGCTGTGCGCAATCTATAAATTTCTCTCTCGCGAAGTATTCTATCTCCTGATGCCAAAATTGATCGATAGTTACGAATGGCATCATCATACTGACTAATTGCAGTATCAATGTCATCGAAATGATTTCTCATTTCATTTAAAGAATCTTCCAATTCAGATATCGACCCCATAATTTCAAGGGAATCTTCATAACCTGCAATAGCGACATTGTTTTCCATTTCCTGCAAACCCTGATCTAACTCAAGTCCACCAGCAACAATATCAGGAACTAACTTAACATATCTTAGTTTAGTTTTCGCTGCCGCGAAAATTGTACCCACAACGCCTTTCACTGTAGCCAAGAAATTACCACCATTGCTAAAACCAATAACAATTTCGTCAGGGATAGACTCTTGAACGTCTTCATGATTATCATTTAAAAATTCAATAATAGGATCAAGAGTACCGCTTATAATATCTGAAGCATATCTTGCCCTCAATGCTATTGCCGTTCTTTCATTGGTATCTTTTTCTAATTCCCTAATAATACCTTTGGAAGTTACCATGCTATCTAAGACTTTAACTTGTAAGTCAAATGATCTCTTCATTTGTTGCATTTGCCTTATTGAATTTCTGATATTCCAATGCGCATCAAGTACTGTATGAACTGCAGTTTGAAGCGAACCAGGGCTTTTCCTTTTTCCTTTATAATTGCTTGGCTTAACCCCAAAACCATGATCGTCAAGCTCGTATTCTATAAAATGAACGCCTTTTTCCAAGCCATCATCACCAGCTTTCTTAATTAAATCAAAGTTATATTTATAACCAGGGTTTTGTTCACGCAATTTCTTAATTTTATCAAAGCCGTCAGACCCACTGAATGTGTCTACACCTATAACAGAATCAATTTCTTCGGAAATTATTCCGTCTGCAAGTTCTTCATCACTGTACGATACATCAAATAATTTTTCTATAAATATCTTATACTTTCTCGGGAAGTTTACAGTATCATCATCATGAGCTGTACTTCTAGATAAGGTGGGATAATCAACAAAACTAAAATTTAAGAGATCCGGGCCTTCATAACCTTGTTTATACAATCGCCCGGGGCCTATATCATCCGGATACGGCGTGCCATATATTTCAATAAGTTGATGCTCATAAGCTAATTCCTGTTCCTCGACCTCCCTTTGAAAATTCACTGACGTATTTTCCTCACCCCTCATAATTCCAGTAATATCTTTACTTTGATCGAATGCAGCTACAGCGTTATCAAGGGCAGCGACAGCTCTTCCATAAATTTGGTCAAAATGCGTTTCGCCTTCAGAAGCCTTGGTAGGATCAATATCAAATGGTATAGAATTTTCAGGTAATCCTAATGGGTTCAATCCAGCGGCAGCGTTATCAAGTGATAATTGTAGTTGATTTCCAATATATGGTAGTTCAATCAATTCTGGAACTGTAGTACGATCAACCTTTTGTATACCTTCATGAGTGGGGTCCTCATCTATTGAAGGCAAAATAGCGTTGCCTACTAGCCAATTAATATAATTACCCTGCCCTACCCTTGTGGCCCAATGATCTACCCCCCATGTTCTTACTGTATTAACTTTGTCAACGGCATTACCTTCACTATCCAGCACAACGCCCGCTGGTTTATAATTTCTTCTCTCATTTTCTCTTGTTTTACTAAGATGTGCCCAACCATTATCTGTACCCGGTATGTAGTCTTTTCTCCATGTCAGATCAACTATTTGCGAACCTGTTCTGCCATAAGCTGCAGCTGCCGCTGCAAATTTTCTTTCATCCATATAATCTACGGCGACTTCTTGCCCTAGAACTAAAACAGATTCTGACTGAGGGACCCACGTGAAGTCTTCATCAGCTAATAATTTATAATATCCTTTAATAGCAGTTAAATAATGCCCATATGCATCACCATGGCCTTGCGGATACATTTCTGCCGCATCTGCAGCATCAACGGCTCCATCAAGATCATCCCCGCCTTTTTCTTTGATATTATAATTTA
>CAZZDT010000225.1:0-6285 GCA_964652435.1 uncultured Bdellovibrionales bacterium | reverse complement strand
TAGAAAAAGTTGTCCAATACCCCATTTTTTCTGACAAAATTGGCCAGTGGACGCATCCAAGGGAGTGAAACGCTTTGCACGGAGAGAGTGAAGAGTCGATGCGTAACCAGGAACTCGTAGATAAAGCACGAAATAAGGCCCCCGGAGCTTTCGACGAGCTTTATTATTCATACGTAGACCGGGTTCAACGCCAACTCTACGGCATTGTTGGTAACGATGCTGATATCGACGACCTCATCCAACAAACATTCGTACAGGTTTATCGAAATCTAGATGGATTTCGAGGCGACTCCAGCTTTTCAACATGGCTACACCGAATCACGGTCAATGTAGCCCTGGGCCATCTTCGAAAGAAAAAGAGATGGTTCAAACTCAGAGAAGCCGTCACCCAAGAACCCGTTGATACAACCAAGAGCGAAGCAACCCCGCTGCGCAGTGTTGAATGCACACAAACCCGGGAGCTGCTCTCTAATGTACTCGACAAACTTAAACCCAAAAAGAGAATCGTATTTGTTCTCTATGAAATCGAAGGTCACACATTAGAAGAAATTGCGACCATCGTTGAAAGCTCTGTAAATACTGTGGCTGGCCGATTGAGGGCAGCCCGATTAGAAATTAGACGAGCACTTGAGCACCATCAGCGTATGGATACCTCAATGTTGACTCGCAGAACTGCTTAGGAAATTCGTTATGACTCGGCCAGAATGCCAGAAATTGCGAGACAAGCTGCACGGCTATCGCCGGGGAGAAGGAACTCCCCTTGAGCGACAAAAGCTTGAGCTGCATCTGAAAAAATGCGCCGGCTGCAACAATGAACTCTATTTGTTGCATGAACTCGAGCAAGCCGCTCGAGTGGGACCGCCTGCGTTAACGGATGGCGAAAAAAGAAATATACTTAACAATATTCATCGTACCATTCGCCAAGAGGAAACACCTACCATTGAAATCCGCGCTGCATTTGATTGGCGTAAATGGTTTGCCTTGCCTGCGGCAGGTATTGCCTGTGCGGCTGCACTGATGCTGGTCATCTCCAGTCCTCTTGAAAAGCCATCAAATATCGAAAACTCAACGGTGCAAATTGCAACGCAGACCGCAACGCCAACCTCAACCATGAAAGTGGATCAGGTTTTAGAAGTTGGACCAGGCGTTGTGGCTTTCCAGACCGCTGCTACAAAAACTTTAGTACGCCAACGTGGAACAGCTCGAACCATCGACCTTAGTCGAGGTGCAGTTGTTGCTGAATTCAATCGTGCTAAAGGACAAGAGCCTCTCGAAATCGTTACACCTCATGCAACCATCGTCATTCGTGGAACCGTATTTGCTATCAATACAAACTTGCGCTCCACCACGGTAGCAGTGAACCGAGGCAAAGTTGAAGTTCGCTCCAACAACGGTGATGTGACCATGCTTTTAGCTGGGGAGTCCGTTGAAGTTGGGCAAACTTCAAAAGATATCCAAAATGAAACAAAACCTCTTCAGTTAGCTATGACGAGCCATTTTGGCTCAGCTCCACCTAAGCCAGAAGAAGAACCTAAAACCGAAGAGCCACAAGCTGGTCTTGTACCTTCCCCGGCCCTGGATGCGGATCCTGAGCAAGCTAATGGGTACTCCCCCACTCCTGAGCAAGCTCCTTCCGCAACCAAGGCCACCCAAAAATCCTCTCTTCAACCGAAGACCACACCGAAAGCCAGCAAGAAGAAATCAAAGCCTAAAGCCATTTCACGGGCCACGGCCATGGAACTCTTGAGCAGCGCCCGAACATTGTGGCGCAACCAAGAACATGATTTGGCCATCGATGCTCTTACCCAAGTTCTTGCCGGTGATGAGGTCACCAACCTCAGTGGCAGCGAGCGCAATGAAGCCAGGTATCTTCTGGCTACCATTCACCGTGACGTTGGAGACTATGGCCGGGCCGCAAAACTCTTGCGTGTGGTCTCGGAGCAAGACTCCGATATCACGGGCCGAATGGCTCAGCTGGAGCTGGCTAGAATTGAAGCCCGCCATCTTGGACATCAGGCCAAAGCTCAAGAGCTCCTTGAAGCACTCGTTCAAAGCGGCACCTTAGATATCGTGGCTGAAGAAGGCTTGTTTGAGCTTTGTGCTCTCTACATCAAGAGCAGCCAATGGCCCCAAGCCAAGAAGTGTCTTCAAAATTTCCTAACAAAGTTCAGTGAAAGTGAACGTTCGGCTGAAGCGCAGAGTCTATTGAACAACCTTCCTGAGTTGTAATGAGATCATCTACAAAAAGATGAAAAGTTCAGCTTCAATATTCTTACCAAACCGCCTAATATCGGGAGTGATGAGATTCTTGATTACAGGGCTCGCCCTAGCTTTGCTAGCCGGCTGCGATAGCTACACCGTCGAACTCAACCCCAACTGGGAAGAAGACAGCTCTGAAGCAAGCATTCAAGATCCAACCACGGCAGATCCCAGTGTTGTCGACCCCAGCAGCGAAGACCCAAGCGTTGAAGACACCACCACCGAAGATCCCGTAGATACTGAGCCACCGGTTATTGATCTCTCCCTAGACGATGAACCAGCCGACCCAGATGAGATGGACCCAGATGACCCAACTTTTGAGGGCAATTGCGAGGATGTTATCTGCCCCGAAGAAGGTCCCTACTGTTATGATGCTCTAGGCATAGAGTGCTGCCCGGCTTGTGAAGCCGGATTGGCCATCTGCGATTCCAACATGCCCATGATCGACTACCACAGCCAGTACGTTTGTGCCGGTGGATGCTGGCAGAGCGAGCCACTTTGTGACGGTGAGAGCTATTGCAAAGAAAACCCAGAAGCATCCGGAGATGTAGGCTGCGCGCCCCTACCCCTTACTTTCGATGACTTCTGTGATCCTCAGTTTGAATATGTCGATCCCGACTGCCAACTCTGTTCTTACTGTGAATTTCCCGGAGAATCCTACTGCCACCGAACAGGTGTCTCACCAGACAATTTGATCCAATGCGTTGACCAAACCGGCTATGGTCATCACTGCTGGATATCTGAACCCTGCAGCACCAGTGGATTTGATAGTTACTGCGTGGAAGATTTCGCACAAAACCTGGCAGCCTGCACCGGATTCGATACTCAAGAATCTATTTGCAGTCAGTTCATCTGTACCGGCGTTGAAACCTGCAATGCTGATGGAACAGCAGATGAAAACCCAGAATGCGGTTTCTGCAATACCTGCTGTGATGCTACCTACGGACCTTTATGCGGCAATGATTCCATCCAGAGTGAAGCCGCCATACTCGTACCGAACTCAGAGGGCTCTTGCTTTGAAACTGAGCTGTGTGAAGAGGATGCCATCGGAACCACAACCAGCTACTGCCGAATCTCAAATGACGGTCTCTCAGCCAGCTGTGAACCTGCGAACTTCTTCGGTCCCTAATTTCCTCGGACAAAATTGTTTACAAACTGAATTCAAGAATACATTGACCCTGACTTAAGGGTCATGCAGATTTCTAGAATGACATTTTTTGATAATTTGATTGCTGAAGAACACCGTATGATTCGGGCAACCTGTCGTAAGTTTGCCGAAACGGAAATCGCTCCCCACGCTCATGAGTGGGAGGAAGCCGAAGATTTTCCTGTAGAGCTTTTTAAGAAAGCCGGTGATGCGGGAATTCTAGGAATAGGTTTCCCAGAAAGTGCTGGCGGCTGTGGTGGCGGACCCATCGCACAAATTATGGCCATTGAGGGCCTTCTACGCGGTGGCTCTACCGGCGTGGCTGTGGGCCTTTTCAGCGCAGGAATCTCGATGCCTCCCATTGTCAACGCAGGCAATCCACAGCACATCGAGAAATTCGTTAAACCCACCTTGGCTGGGGATAAAATTGCAGCGCTCGCTGTTACCGAACCAGGAGCAGGATCCGATGTGGCCGGCATCCGAACCAAAGCGGTAAAAGACGGCGATGACTACATCGTGACCGGAAACAAGATATTTATCACTTCGGGGGTAAAAGCTGATTTTCTAACCACCTTAGTCAGAACCGGCGACGACCCACACGCAGGCGTTAGCTTCTTGTTGATTGAGAAAGATATGCCCGGCGTAAGTGTATCTCGTTCTCTCAAGAAAACCGGCTGGCGAGCCAGCGATACCGCAGAATTGGCTTTCGATGAAGTTCGTGTGCCCGAGTCCCACAGAATAGGACCTGAAGGAGCAGCATTTATTTTACTGATGCAAAACTTTCAGATGGAACGCCTCGCATTGGCTGCCTACGGAGCTTTCTCTGCGGAGATAGCTTACGAAGAGGCCATGAAATATGCGAAAGAGCGGGAAGTCTTTGGGAAGCAGCTAACGGGTTTTCAAGTCACGCGCCACAAACTCGCTGATATGGGCACCAAAGTGCTGGCCGCTAAAACCATGCTCTACCAAGTCGCCAGTCGAATGGAAGTTGGTGAAGAGGTCATTGCCCAAGTGTCTATGTGCAAAAATTTCGCCTCCGATGTAGCGCAGCAAGTATGCTACGACGCAGTTCAGATTCTTGGCGGTATGGGTTATATGCGAGAGTCAATTGTTGAACGACTGAGTCGCGATGTGAGAATTCTTCCTATCGGTGGCGGCACAACGGAAATCATGAAAGAAATTATTTCCAAGCGCGTAGGTTATTGATCAGCGAGAGCGTCTCTTAGGTGTCCAAGCCCAAATCATCTCACACTGGATAGGCTCGTTGCCATCTTCATCGGTTACTTTTACCGGGACTGTGATTTCTCCCTTTTCCGATGAGAGAATCCGTGCAACGCCTTCCTCACTCAATGTTGCCACTGCTTCTAAATCCCCCTTGGCTCTCTTCACATAATCGATGTTCATGCTCTTGATGACCGGAACTCGGTCATCAGGGACACTCATACCAACAACCAAACCCGTGGCGGTTTCCGCTAACAAAGCCATAGCTGCCGCGTGAACAGAACCGATGTGATTCTGAACCTTTTTTCGATTTTTAATTCGAGCGTGCAGGCGCGTCGCGCTCATCTCGAGAATTTCAACCTTTGCTGTCCCAGCGAACTTCACTTGGCTTCCAATCGCAAGGCTTAAGCTCTGAGTGCGCATAAAAGCGGGTAATTTATTGATATTATTCACAATAGTCGTGACTTTGTTGGGGCGTTGGCTCATCTCGTTCTCCTGCAAGGCGCCTGTCCTCAATTCAATACGCATTTCTGGGTAAACGATCAACGCAATCGCTCAAACAATATACAGCCAAAGCCCCTTTGTGCTTTTCAAATCCATTCCCGATACATAATCTGAACTCCCTCGTGCCCAACGAGTTCGTGTGGTTATCAACATAGCCTCACAGTAAGGAACAAACATCGATGCTTTACCATGCTGCTTTGCTTTTCGTGGCGACCACGATGGCATCTCCCCAAGCAACAATCATCAGCCCCATTCTATTCAATCCTCCAACGCAACTTACGCATCTCCAGCAAGATCCATTGCCCGTGAGCGTTCGCTTTGAAAAGCAGATCAACCAGAAGATGCTGGATGAGCTTACGAATCTCGGAGCCCGCATCCGGACTTTACCGTCGGGCAAGCCCGTGGTCCTTGGAAACATTGCATCCATCACCATTCCTAAAATGCAACTGGGAAAGCTTGAAAGTGTCCGCGGTATTGTACGCGTGGAAAGTTCCATACCTACGATGTACGAACAGCCGCTCTATGAAACTGCTCGCCAAATACAAGCAGACCAATTGTGGTGGCCCGGTAAAAATCGCACAGGCAATATGGGAGAAGGCATCACCATTGCTGATATAGAAAGTGCTTGGGATATATTCCACCCTGATTACTTCAATCCCGATGCTGGTTACGTTACCGCTAGAGATAGCAATGGTGACGGAGTCATTACCGATGGGGACGAAATCGACCTAGATGGTGATGGGCAATTCGAAAGTAAACTCTCACTGCTTGAATCTGGACTTGAAGCCGGGTTTCAACCAGACCTCGACTGGCTCTATGTTGACGAAAACGAAGACAACAAAAGAAACTATGGAGGCCCCAGCGTAACGGATCTAACCCCTGCATTTGGAGAACCTATTTTCATTGGCGATGACATCAATAAAGACGGCGTCATTTCAGATGGCGAGAAACTGGTTCGGCTGGGGACATCGAAAGTCAAAGCAATTTACGATGGGACCACCCTCTACAAGCGAGGCGAAAACCTCTCACGGTACCCTAGAGATTTCATCCAAGAAAATATCGACTGGAACTTTATGTCTCACGGAACAGGTGCGGCCGGTATTGCAGTGGCGGGTTGGCCAGGACTTCGGCGCCACACGGGCATAGCACCCGCG
>CAZZDT010000224.1:0-6292 GCA_964652435.1 uncultured Bdellovibrionales bacterium | reverse complement strand
TTTTTGGCAGCACTTTCTATGGGTGTGCCAGGAGTCGTTCAGGCGGATCCCTATGGCTATAGCCATTCGGTTGTTGGCTATGAATGGGAGACCTTGACGGCGGCCGGCAGTGGGCCTTCCCATAGTTCCAGTACCGTTGGCTATTCATGGGTGAATTGTTCTAGGACCGGGTGGGGCTCAGGCAGTGATGATGGCTATGCCACGGTCAGTATCGGCTTTAACTTTCCCTTCTACGGGAACAGTTATTCTACGACACATATCAGTACGAACGGGTTTTTGGGTTTTGGTTCCACGGCCAGTATGACCGATTACAGTCCCGATGCTATTCCTAATACGCGCAACCCCGACAACATTGTGGCGCCGCTTTGGACCGATTTAAACCCAAGCCGTGGCGGAAGCGTTTGGTATTGTCGAACCAATGCTTATGGTCAGCAGGCTTTGGTCGTGAACTGGGATAATGTCCCATATTACTACAATACAGGAAGCAACCGATTTCAGGCTGTCTTGTTGGCCAACGGTGAAATTCGCTTCAACTATGACCGAGTGAACAGCTACCGGACCTATACGACCGGGGTAGAGAACCAGAACGGTACCATAGGGACTCAGGTGTGGCGGCGCAGTTCTTCCATGAACGACGTTTCAGTCAAGCTGACGCCTCCAGGAGCCAATAACGGCAGCACCAATGCGCAATACGTAAGCTTCTCTGATGACAGTGTGCGTGGTGGCTACAATATCGGTTTTAACTTCGATTTTTACGGGAACAATTACACGCAGGCTTGGTTTAGCTCTAATGGATTTTTGTCCTTTCAAAACCCCGGACACTCCTATTGTTGCAATGGGAATCAGCTGGGTGTTGGGCAAGGGCCTCGAGCACTGATTGCCGGTTATTGGAATGATATCAACAACAGTTCCGGTTTGTACGGTACTTTGGGAACTGCGCCCAATCGGCGTTTCGTTTTTCAACACACCGGTCAGGAGTACTCCAGCGGACCTGCTCAGGAATACCAAGTTGTCCTTTATGAGACGTCCAATAGCATCAAGGTGAACATCCGCAATGCATCTCGTAACAGCCACCGGGTAACAACCGGTATCCAGAATTATGGTCGTAATTACCATCAGACGTATATTTTCGGTTATCCCGGTCCCATCTCTAACCGGTCCATCTTGTTTGAACGCGATAACTCCGCTGAGGTGAGTTGGGTTACTCTCACCAATCAAAACAATGCTTTGCCGGGGTTGCGGGGCAGTTGGGCTTTGGACCGTGCGGCGCAAACCCGATCGCGCCTCTATATGGGAAGCAGTGTGAGCGGAACGGGTTGCAGTGGTGGGACGCTGATTAAAGATACCAACCATGGCTCGAGTACCAGTGTTACCTATGATTTCAACAACACCAACAGTTGGCATTCGCTTGAGCGAGATCGGTCCTATTGCTTGCAGATCGATGTTCTGGACAATTGGGGGCACCGACGCTCCGCTGCGCGAACCATCACGAACAACAATCCGGCAATTTCAGGAAGTCTAGACCAAGCAGCTGGAACAGGAACGATTACGGCGAGCTGGAGTAACAATGCTGGTAACAACTCTCGGATGGAGTTGGTACTGGAGGAAAACTGTACGGGAAGCGTGGTCCATACAGAGAACATCAGTTGGAATGCCTCTGGCAGTGTTTCAGCGACCTATACGCTCGACCGCGAGCAAAATTATTGTGCTCGCCTGGTGATGGGTGGGCGTACCGTGACGACGAATTTGGGCCGTTTGAATCACGCCACCTTGTCGTCAGTGAGCGTAGGTTTAAACGACGCCTCCATTCCACGGTTAAGAGGGGCTTACAGCTTAAATCATGCAGCACCTGTAACCGTTAGTCTTTATGCAAACTCAACGACCACGGACAATCAAAACTGCACAGGGGGCAATCAGGTCGGCAATTCTCAGTCAGGAAGCGGTCAGTCTGGGACGAAAGATTGGGATTCTTCAGCGGCCTTTCCACTGATAAGGGGAGCAACCTATTGCATGCTTTTCACCGTGGACGACGGTGGCTTAAATCGTGAAGCTCGCCAATATACTATCCCTGAGAACAATGTGAGCTTCAGCGGAGGAATCGACCAGGCCGGGGCGACAGCCACTCTCAATGCGACTTGGGATGGTAACGCTGGGGGCGACTCAAGTATCACGCTTTATCGAAGCGCAACTTGTGGAAGTAATTTTGTTGGAACCCAAGCGATTCAATGGAATCAAAATGGCGGCATTTCGCACACGTTTACTGGCTTGGTTCGGGGCAATGATTATTGTGCACGTCTTTCAGTGGGGCAGATCACACGAACAGTTAATTTAGGGCGTCTGAATTTTGGTTCCATCTCTTCGCTGAGTCTGAATGGCAATAATCTCAATATGACACTTTCCGGGGCGTGGCAGTTAACCCATTCTGCACCTCACACCGCGGTACTTTACGAAGATAGCAGTGACGGCGGCAATACCTGTTCTGGCGGAACTCAGGTATGGACTCAAACCTATGGTTCGGGGACGTCTGGTAGTCCAGCGTGGGCCAACAGTGCTGGTTGGCAAGAGCTTGAGCGGGGAACTCGATATTGTCTTGCGCTGACAGTGGATGACGGTGGAGGCAGTGCAACCGCCGATGAGTTCTTTATGAACGCACCCGGGAGCTCGCTTGGGTACTCTATGGACCAAGACGCAGCTTCAATCACCATCACGGGTACCTGGAATGGACAGGCTGGCGCCAATTCACGGCTTATGCTCTATCCCAATGCCAATTGTTCGGGAGCACCCATTGTTACCCAAACCATTGCCTACGACCGGCAAAACAATTTAACGAAAACCTGGAATACATCCACGGGTCTGACCCGCAACACACATTATTGCGGAGCATTGGAGCTTGGAGATGCAAGAGTAACTCGAGACCTTGGTTTACTAGAGGATTACGCTCGTATCGATAGTTTGAATTTCACCATGTCGAACGCGGTGAACCCATCGCTGAGTGTTACGTGGCAACTTTCGAGACAGTCCGCTGTGACCACGCGCTTGCTGATGAACAGTACACGCAGTGGGAATAACTGTGTGGGTGGTACGGAAGTCGCGGCACTCTTAGAGCTGCCCAATGAGGAAACGGGTGAATACTACTGGAACAACACGCAAGGGGATATTTTCCTTGAGCGTGGTCGTACCTATTGCATGGAGTTTCGAACAACCGATGGTGGTAACTCCGCAGCGGCTCGGGATTATACAATCCCCGATAACATCACTGGACTTACGGCCTACGTAGACCAGGAGGCCAGTGCTTTCGGAATTGGTGGCGGCTGGACCGGTAATGCCGGTGGCAACGCTTGGCTTCGGCTTTATGCCAATGGAGATTGCTCGGGAGCTCATATTGAGCACGTGGATATTGGATGGGAAACACAAGCCTCTGAATTTCTCGAATACTCTTTTCGAAACGAATACACGCGGGGCGTGGACCACTGTGCCAAGTTACAGCTTGGCGGCGTGTCTCGTACTGTCTTTGTGGGGCAGTTGGGTTACGCCAGTTTTCGCAACGTGAGCTTTTCGGTGACTCAGCCGGACCTTCCCAAGATCTCCGCGGGTTGGGGCTTAAGTTACGTGGCGCAAACGGTGATGACAATTTACGAAAACAGTGTAGCCAATGGGAATACTTGCTCTGGCGGTACGGTCCTAGAGGCAACGACTTTGGATTCATCGGATACATTCTCGCGTAGTTGGGAAAATGGTTTGACCAGCCATGTATTAAAGCGTGGCCGTTCGTATTGTTTATACCTCTCGACCAATGATGGTGGGGATTCGAAGGTGGCTCGTGACGTGGTGATTCCGTCAACGGGCATGGGTGTTACGGGAACGCTTTCCCAAGAGTACGCGCGGGTGAATGTGGTGAGTTCATGGGATGGCCTTGCGGGAGCTGGCGCATTCATTGAACTGTATCGAAACGCGAATTGCAGTGGTGCAGCTCTCTATCAGGAGTCCATTGCTTGGAATCAGAGTGGAGGCTTAACTCAAGTTTTTGATTCTGACTCCTATCCTGAAATTCAGCGCGGTCACGACTATTGTGGGAAGTTGGTTCTAGGAGATGCCTCCGCCACCGGCTCGTTGGGGCGTCTTGAGTTTGCAACATTCACCAGCAACCAGTTTACGGTTCATGAGACCAGCTGGCCCACTTTACAATCGAAGTATTGGCTAAGTTATGCTGCACCGGTCACCAGTAAGCTTTACGCTGGGAATTATACCATTGAAAACAATCAATGCAGCGGCGGTACGCTTTTGGCGAGTGTGACGGTTCAGGATGCTCAGGAGTCCACTCAGGATTGGGTGAACTCGGCAGCAGCAACTCTGGAGCGTGGCCGGTCGTATTGTATGCAATGGGAAGTTGCACAAGACTCAGGGGATACCGCGGCCATGGAGGTCACTGTTCCCGACAACATCGTGAGTTTCGATGGAGCGGTCGATGCGGCGGCCGGTTCATTCACGCTCTCCGGTTCTTGGGTCGGTCGCGCCGGTGGCAGTGCCAGCGTAGAACTCTATGACAATGCCAGTTGCTCGGGGGCAGCGGTTGCTACCCAGGCCATTGATTGGAATGCACTAAGCGCGGATGCATTGCCCCATACATTTACGGGTGACTTCGTTCGAGGCCGTACATACTGTGCCCGGTTGGCCTTGGGGCTTGCTGGACGCACAATTAACTTAGGCGAGTTGGAGTTTGCCCACATTGATGCAGTGGCCCTAACGGTGGCGGACCAGGAAACGCCGTTACTTTCCGGTACGTGGACGATGAGCCATGCAGCTGCGACTCGGACGACACTTTACCGAAACAGCGTAGCGCAGGGTAACAGTTGCTCGGCTTCGGATGGCGGTGAGAGCCGAGTTGAAATTGAGACAGCGGATCATGGTGCCGCGGTGACCAGTACTCGGCAGTGGCAAAACAGCCAAGCTCACTCCATTATTGAACGAAGTCGCCAGTACTGCCTCTTGGTTCAAGGGCAAGATGGTGGGGACAGCGTGAGCGCCTCGAACGCTTTTGTGGCCAGCGGCGATCCGGCGGTCACTGGAACCATTGGCCAAAATGAAATGTCGATTACGGTTCAAGGTACTTGGACCGGAAAAGCAGGGGCAGGGTCGCTGGTAGAGATTTATCGTTCCTCGGATTGCTCGGGAGTGGCTTTCTTCAGCCAGACTATTTCCTCGTTGCAGGCGCAGGGACAGACGGTCACGGTGAATGCGGCTGACTATCCAACCATCGAGCGGGGTTATGAGTATTGTGGGCGTATCGTATTGGGCGGAAGCGCAGTCACCAGCCATCTCGGAAGTCTCGATTTTGCCAGCATTGATTCTGCTGACTTAGCCTTGGGCGATGTGTTTAACCCCTCGTTATCGGCCAGTGTCGCAACGTCGCGGGAGGTTCCCCTTACGGTTGCTCTATACGATGGAGCGACGCGTTCCGGTGATACCTGCTTAGGCGGAAACCTCGTTTCTGAGGTTACGGTGACGTCGTCTAACCATACTGAAACTTTCATCAGTTCGGCGGCAAAACCATTTCGCCGTGGTGGGACTTACTGTGCTCTCTTCACATTGAATGATGGTGGCGATGCTCGAGCCGCCCGAGAGTATACGGTGCCGGGCAACATTCTCTCTCTGGGAGGAAGCATCAACCAAGCGGCGGGCAGCTTTACCATAACCGGCTCATGGACGGGACAAGCAGGCGCTGACGCAAACTTATATCTGTTTCAGTCGGCCACTTGCTCTGGAGCTCCTATTCGTGGACAGGCCATTGCTTGGGACGGCCAATCGAATACTGTCCTGCCCTTTGATTTTGTGGGTGGGGACACTCCCTTTGTGCGCGGGCAGCAGTATTGTGTTCGGCTAGAACTTGGTGACGCAAGTGAGAACTATCCGCTGGGCGAACTCGATTATGCTTACGTGACGGCCACTGCATTGGTTACGGAAAATGCGCAGCGACCTTCGATAACGGCGTCATGGACATTAAGCCACGCTACCGGTGTAGAGGTAAGCTTGGTGAAGGACGCGGTAGCCAATGGGAATCAATGTACCGGCGGCACATTGGTGGATACCCAGCAGCCGGCCGAATCGGTCTCCGGCTCTTATACCTGGGACAATGATGTTTTGTGGAATGAACTCGACCGTGGGGTTGCCTATTGCGTGATTGTACAGGCCCGAGACGGGGGTGGTTCTTTACGAACGGCATCGATGGTTATCCCCGGGGCCAATGCTCTGATATCGGGATCGATTGACCAGGTAGATGGTGTGGTCTCCTTGG
>CAZZDT010000223.1:0-6292 GCA_964652435.1 uncultured Bdellovibrionales bacterium | reverse complement strand
GAGCGAATGCCAACATCCCTGGACTTGCTGTCGCCGTGACTCGGCCCGGTGAGGTGGTATGGGCAAACGCATTCGGAATGGCGAATCAGGAGTCCGGATTGGCAGTAAGCGTTGACACGCCGTTTATGCTGGCATCGGTCAGCAAAACCGTGACCGCAGTGGCGGTGATGCGTGCAGAACTCGATAACCACATCACCCTAGACGAGCACATCAATTCACACCTGCCCTTCATCGTGGACAATCCAAGAACAGATGATGAAGTTATCAAGCTTAGCCACCTTGTCTCCCACACATCGGGTATTCGCGACAATTGGTCACAAATGCCTTATGCCGATGGCGATTCACCCTATTCTCTTGGGGAGTACTTAGAAGGTTATCTTCTTGAAGGTGGCGCTTGGTACAACGCCACAGAAAACTTCTACAACTATATGCCCGGTACCACATACAACTACGGAAACATCGCAACAGCGTTGGCCGGTTATGTGATAGAGTCTGCCACCAGCACCGCCTTTGACGACTACTGCCAAGAACGAATTTTTGACGAACTCAATATGTACAACACCGGTTGGCATTTAGACGACTTTGATCCCGCAACCCTAGCCATGCCCTACGGATATACCAATGGACAGCATACAGCAGTTGGTCACTATGGCTACCCCGATTACCCTGATGGACAACTGCGAAGCAGTGTCTCAGACTTGGCACGATTTTTAGCGGCTGTCTCTAACCAAGGGCAATTAGACCAAGCAGCAATTCTCTCTCCCGAGGGCACCGCTGATATGCTTTCACCTCCATTCCCTGATGTGGACTCTGGTCAATTCGTGTTTTGGTATGAAACAACCGTTGCCGGTCGACAAGTCATTGGCCACAATGGTTCCGATCAAGGTGTGGCCACACAAATTGCCTTTTCACCCGAAAGTGGAATTGGCATCATCTTTCTCATCAATACCACCTGGGATGTAGCCGGTGATGCACCCAATGCTATTATGGACGCGCTCTTTACCCATGCGGAGACACTTTGAGGCCCCCTCTATCCTATTGACTGGATAGGTTTCGTGCCTAATAAAACCCACCTCAACCTCAAGAGATAAAGGAATTTCTCATGAAAGACCTACCGGACTGCGGAATCTACCGTACATCCCAAGACATTGAAGATGTACCCGCCGGACGCCTGGTGTATTTTCACAATCACGGTAACCCGGGCCCAGGGATTTATCTTCCAGAAAGGTGGCATAACAACCAAGTCCAGTTCTCTCCCAAAGGAAGAACCCTGCGAGACCCTGTGCTTGCCCACACACTCGAGCCGATTATGCCTCAAGCACTCTATCGCGTCAGTCGACAATTCTATTGTTGTTCTAAAAACTGCGTACTCTTTAAAGTGAATCAGGTGGTACAACTTGGATACGACGGCAAGGCACGCCCCATCTTATTTTTTCCATTTTGGAACAATGCGGAGCTATGTTTTCCTAAACAAGGGACACGAATTGACGAGGAGAATTTTCAGTTTCTCGAGGCTCTACAGATACCGGTTCACTCTAAAGACGACCCCGGCATGATGCATTAAGCGACCGCTTCGAATTACTTTCTCAAGTCAGGCGGCAAAGGAATCTCTGGAGCTGCCCCAGGAAATGCTGTTTTTGTTACTCGAAGTGAAGACTCATTTTCACGCCACGGTTTCGCCTCCGTGTTTTGATTGATGCTCGTCTCCAATCTCTCACAATAAGCATCCACCGAAAAATCAGCCTTGCTGGCATTCGGTGCAGAGCCATAACTGGGGTCTAAGCTCGTCAAAGCATCAAAGAGGTCTTCGAGACCAAAAAGGCCAGCACCAGCAAGCTTAAATCGCTCATCGAGATAAGCCATCATCTCACCGCTTTGAAAGTTTTCATCTAGCGTGACCTTGTCAGAGCCAGCTGCCGCAGCCTTGGCCATGGCCAAGAGATGCTCAAACCGCCACTGATTCATTTTTTGAGAAGCGGCACTCAAACCATCATCAGCAAAAACCAAATCTTCGGCAATCAAGGTATTTTTAAATGCTTCGTAGCTGGTATCGGTCATGAGAGTGCTACCTCCAAGTTACCCGTCGGGCGCATCACTTCCATACTTGAAAGCAATGCAAATGAATCTCCAGCTTCGGCTCCGGCATACTGCCGCGCCTTACCTGGGTCAAAGTTGTTGAAGCCAGTGGCCATCATATCCAGTGGCACAAAGTACGCTGCATCCAGCGCGTTGCTGGTTCCACGCTTTTGGTCACCAATGTTTCCTCGAGCCACTGTGTCACGATCTCGAACGTCATCATGAACACGGTTATCTCGCTCGGTATTGGAAATCATCAAGACAACATTGTCCTTGTTGATGGCACCATCGGTGTTATCGATCACAAGGTGGTTCTGAAACCAATCCATGGTGTCCGCTTCCAAATCTCGCAAAAATTGCTGGTAATTTTCACGCTCCGATCGAGTATTACCCCATCTCTTGTAATCCTTATATTTCTGATGAACATCGTTGGCGCGGTCCACAAACTCCTCACACTCAGCAATACGAGCATCGTGCTTCCCATCCGCATTGTCAGCACTGAGTTTATCTAGAATCCCTTGAAACCCTTGGGCAATCTTACTGGCATTCATGGTAAACGCGATCTGCACCGCCCTATCGTTCATCCAAGCCGACGCCATGGCACCAATCTCCGCGTGGTTCATATGGCTTCGCGCTAAGTCAATCGCTCCGACCTCGGTACCACCAACAGTGGGCGTCCCCCAAGACTGAAGATAATTCACATGATAATTATCTGGGTCGAATCCCATGGTAAGCGCAACTGCCCCCCCCTTTTCACGGGTAGCAAGAAGCCCTTGTAGGACCTTTTCTTTCTGATTCGCTACATCGGTTGCCACTTCGTTAATGCGTTCCTCAAGTGCATCCAATTGCATATCCGTAGCAAACCAATCAAAATCCTTCTTGATACTCTTTAAATCAGGATCGCTGTCAATGATTCTCTCAAGTCCAGGAATTCCAGTGCGCCAAAGATTAGGGTGTTCATAATCTTTATAACCGGCGTTTAAGTTTTGCTCTATGTAATCCACGTAGAGTTTGGCGTTGTCATTGGATGATGCCCGAATGGTATCAAAGATTTCTTTACGCACCTCATCGCGTTTTTCTCGAATCTCGTTGAACTTATCTAGAAACTCTTGCCGATTGGCATCGGTCACCGGGTTGTCTTTACGTAAGTTCGCCAAAGCTGAAAGTGCATTTTCGATGTCCGAATTCGGAGCGTCTTCCAACTTCTTATTCAGTGTCTTGAAAGCATCGGCGCCGCTATCAAAATTAAATGTGTCAACATCCATAGCTCGGTTGTAGACCATAGGCCCTACCACTCGAGACGATGGTCCATAGAGAAGCCCACTGGCCTTGCCCGCGTTTTTAAGCGCTTTATCCACACCCACGGCTACCAAGCCCACACCCATGCTACCCAACAACTCTGCTGTATTCAGGCTTCGTGGGTCTTTGAAAAAGTCCATCATATGGCGCTTATTACCGCGGTACTCATCTTTGCGGTTCGTCCACTCGAGATACTCTTGAACATCTTCTGGCCTAACCTTCACAGTCATTGCGCCGGCATTCTTGCGGTACTCAGCCAGCTCACCACCACTGATGTAGCCATCTCCTCGGGGTCCAAGAGGCGGGAGAAAAAAGGTCATTTCAAAATATGCACCCTCATCATCCACCTTCACCACCATGCGGTCTACAATTGATGTTTTAACCTGCGCGAGTGAATCATGAGCACGGCCAATCGCCTCACCCACGGCACCATTGGGTGCTGTCCGCGCTTTGGCCTGGAGCTGCTCCAAGGCCTTGGTAAGCTGTTGTTGCGTTGCTTCCGTGAGCGGGCTTGCGGTCATCAATGACTCAATCTTATTCCCCAGAGTTGCCAATTCAGGGTCACCCAGCTTTTGCAGAGAAATCAAACCGTCACGAGCGGTTCGGCCAATACCAGCAATGGCGCCGCAAAAATAAGACGTGGGTGCACATTTACCAAAAGCGCCCACATCTTGGCCCCGGGTGATCACACTGCCTTGACCAATCACATTGCCATCTACAATATCCGCATTCGCCACCCCATTACTTTGTCTCAAAAAGAGCTTTTGCGTATCGGGGATACCTACTTTAAGCAGGTCTGAAATCGCCTCACCACTGCGCTGCGCCGCGCTTCGAAAAGCTGACACCATAACATTTCGATTCACCACTTTCACCGTGAGGTCGCGCGCTGCTTCGATGTTTTCGCCCACATCCAAAATGGAACCGTCAGGATTACGCACATCACCATTGGCATCGGCCAAAACCATACGAATTTGGGCCTCACCAAGATTTTCGACTTTGGGTAAGAGCGAATCCTTACCAATCACCTCCGCACCTACGCGGCAACTGTTGATAACGGTTGCATTACGATAAGACGCTTCCTGGTGCGGCGGCACATTGAATTTATCAATCAAGTGTTGTTCCAACGCTTCTCGCAATTCATCGGAATTTGGGTCGTAACGTTTATCCAGCGGAAGCATCATCTTGATCTTCCGTGGTGGATCTTCGCCCTTATAAGAGAACTCTAGATTGTGCGGGATATGGCTCTCGGGCAAATCAGAAACTCTTAAGTGCAAGAATGCCCATTCAGGGGCCGTAAGGTCGCCTTCGCCGTCATGCCACCAGATATCATCCTTGGAGACATCATCTAATGGAAACTGAGCAAACTGCAGCTTGTACTGCTGAAAACTCATGGTTGGCGAAATATTGTGGCTTTCTCGATCTGCTACAAATCCTTGATGCAAGAGACCGTTGAGTTCAGAAAATTTCCCATCGTAGTCCCAGGTCAAACCGCCTAAACCATTGATCTCATCAATCACGCTTTGAAAAGACCGCGGCGGGTTTGAATCGGGAATGATTTCTCCTCCGCGGTGATACTGAAAGTCGGAACGAGTGGCCGCGTCTGACCGAGTCACGGTTTCGACCAGCTTACCCTTCTCATTACGCAAGGAGATGTCGGTACCATGAAGGCCATCGGCATTTTTTAAATCAACGGTTGCTCCACTGCGAGCCGCATTCACCAGCTCACGGGCCAAGGCATCACGCTCTGTCGGAGATATTTTTCCATCAGATAAAATCGACTCAGCCAGACGTAACTCGCCACCCACCGCTTCAAAATTCTTCAGCATGGCGGCTTTTTCAGTGGTCGAGAGTTCTTTGCCGTCTTTACCACGAATACTTATTTTATCGGGGTCCAAGGCACCGCCGATACGGCCGGTAGCGTCGTCTCTTACGAGTTCTTGGTGCCCGAGTAAGTGGCGACTCACCGTTTCTACCATCTGGTCTTGGCCCGCGGTCACTTCCACGGAGTCGGGCTTATGCAAAGGCACACTGGTACCTCGAACCTCAAAATACTCCATCTTCGTTTTTTCGGGATCGATGCGCGCCCTGAGTTGTTCCACCCGCTCCTGAAGCATGGGAATGGGCTTGCCGGCTTCTTCCATGGCCGCATCTTTTTCTTTTTGAATTTTCTCGGTGTACTTGATGCCGGGAATAACAAAGAGAATGTAGCCAAGGACCTGCAAGACGCGCTCTAAAATGGACCACTCACCGGCGGCCGCTTTGTTCTTTTCGGCTTTCTCTAGAACCTGTTCGGCCACATCGAGAATGGATTGTAAATCTTGGCCACCCAACTCGTGCAGCTGGTTGTTACCTTGAATACCCGCCAGTGAATCTCGAATGCCATCGAGTTGTGTAGCGGCTTGTTCCCAATTGGGCGTATCACTCGCCGCAACGGTTCCGCTTAGTGTTCCAACTTGTGTTCGAAGTGTTTGAACGTCTTCAATGCCAGCCATTGGGCCCGACGGGACCCGCGGCCCTCCAATCCCTTGTACCATGGTCATATCCCCCTGAAGGATTAGCCTAGCAGAACTTAGAGATGAATTGGAACGGTCTGAAAAGTACGAAAAAATCGATTTTCGAATCGGTCAAAGCATGTGGGCAGAGGTAGGTCTCTTTCAACCTCAGGGTATGTTTCTGCCCCGGTAAATTACTGACCCAATTGGACTTTTTGCTCTGTACTGGATTGTAGCCCCTAGGGTATGGTCCGACATCTTAGAAAACCAATCCATGCAGAAATGCCTCAGCTAAAGTGACCCCATGACATTCTCCGAGACCGACCCCCGCAAACCCTTTCTCAAGTATCTCTTGATTGGCCTGGGCATCCTCGTGCTCCTCCCTGTGGCGCACCTCTTTCTCGCCTTTGTTGAGGACAATTCCT
>CAZZDT010000222.1:0-6296 GCA_964652435.1 uncultured Bdellovibrionales bacterium | reverse complement strand
GTACTTAGACCGAATTGATCCTGCAACTTTCGCTCCCTATATTTTACATGAAGACCTACCATTTGGTCCTGCTTCAAACCGCGAACAGAAGAAGTTGCTGATGCAGATCGGTTTAGCGGATACCTCAGTTCCAAACTTCGCCAGTTTCATCCATGGTCGATTGGCCGGGCTACCGTTGCTTACGCCTAGCCCAATGGATACTTGGGGCTTTGAGACCGTAGAGGCGCCTTTCAATGGCTCCGCGATGACTCTTTTTGACATGGGCTACGACCAGGGCTTTGCGGCCATTGCGAACCCACCTGAGAGCACCACGCCGATTCACAATAATCTACGTGGCGTTCCTGAGGCGATTGATCAGATGAAGGCAATGTTTCATCAAGGAACAGTGGAGCACCCATGTGAATATGGGTGTGGTACCCAGTCACAGTTGGTCTACTAAGACTGAACATTGCCGGGTTTAAATCCGGCTTCTTCAATCAAACCTTTGAGTGTCGTCATATCTATTTTTCCGGCCACCTGCGCACTGCCTGGCTCTAATTGAACCAGGGCGGAGGTGATATCGGCATGAGCGCTTAGAGACTTTTGCAGTTTGCCAACACAGCCATTGCAGGTCATTCCGCTGACTTCGATGGATAGGTCGTATGCCGGGGCCTTAAGCTTGGCCAAATAGAGCTTGAACTCTTCGAACGCGAAATAGAGCATTAAGAGCGTAAGTGCGGCGGCTGACCATGACTGCCACCAAGCTGAATGTTCATGATGTCCACCAGGAAGTAGAACTTCTAAAGTCATGACTTGGTCATATACGAATGCCAGCAATAAGCTTCCGAATACGAGTGTGCAGAAGTAGACCACGCCTGCTCGTTTGCCAATTCCCTTAAAGACTGCTCCGAGCGTAGAGACGTTGGTCGCTGGGCCGGCCATAAGAAATACCAGTGCTGCCCCTGGTGGTAGTCCACCGGCGACGAGCGCGGCTGCAATAGGTACGGATGCCGTTGCACAAACATAAAGTGGGATGCTCATGGCGAGCACCATTAAATGAACTGTGGTTGGGTTGGTGGAGCCAAGCGTTGCAAGCCAGGAGGCAGGCAACCAAACTTCGAGGGCAGCAGATACGATGACACCAAAAGCAAGCCAGCGCCAAATGGATTGAATGATGTCCATCCCGTGCTCCACCGACTCTTTCAGAGTAGGGCGTTGTTCAGGGCCTGTTTTGGTTTCCCGGGGTGAGGGAGACGGTGCGGCGTCCTCTGGAAACAAGGTACAGATTAACCCCCCGATGATTCCGGTAATGAATGCCGCAACAACTTTAAAGATTGCAAAGGGCCAACCTAGAAACGAGGCGGATACCAAGATCGAGTCTACTCCGGTTTGTGGCGTGGAGATCAGGAAACCAACGGTGGCCGAATCACTCGCCCCGTCTTTTTTAAGGCCAAGTCCCGCAGGAATAACCCCGCATGAGCATAAGGGTAGAGGGACACCCAGGACCACCGCCTTAAAGATTCCGCCGATGCCGTGGAATTGCTTTTGAATCAAACTTGAGGGGATGAATGCGTGAAGTAATCCCGCAATGACTGAGCCGAGGATGAGCCACGGAGAAAGCTCAAGCATTACCTGCCAGAGCGCTGTAGCAAATTCAGTCATTAAGAAGGTCCTCCAATATGGGTATATCTTTCAAAAAGATTGAGCAGCTCTTCCATTTTGTCTGCTCGAGTGTCTGAGTTGGTGGGATCGAAAACCTCGGTCACACAGTGCTTGATATGGTTGCTTAAGAGGTCTTGTCCTGCCTTGTTCAGGGCACCTTGTACAGCTGCAATTTGGATCAGTACATCCAACGAATCAGCATCTTCGTCGAGCATACGATGAATGGCCGATACCTGCCCTTGGGCCCGTTTGATTCGGGTGAGGAGTTTTTTCTTGAACTCTAATGCTTCCATGGTCGCCCCATATACCCCCCCCGGGTATGGTGTCCACGATAAATGGTCTGAATATTACGGTTTTCAACCCTTGCCGATGGCATTTTCGGGTGTGATAAAGCTTTGGAGCCCATCAAAAATCTGATTAAGATGTCTTTTGACGCAAGGAGTCGAAGTCAAATGCTATCGCAAGCCGCCATGTGGGAAAAATTAGGTCAGGAATCAGTGGATGTGCTGGTGGTTGGCGGTGGGATCAACGGAGCAGGTATCGCTCGAGATGCGGCCAACCGTGGGCTCAAGGTTGCTTTGGTTGAGATGCGAGATTTAGCTTATGGAACGAGTTCACGGTCTTCCAAAATGGTTCACGGTGGATTGCGGTACCTCGAGCAGTTCGCGTTTGGACTTGTATTTGAGTCGGTGAGTGAGCGGCGCATTCTTCTGAGGATTGCACCTCACTTGGTTCGTCCCTTGGGCTATATCTTTCCAATTTTTAAGACAGGTAAACGGGGATTGGGCATGGTGAGCTTGGGCATGTGGGTCTATGAAGCCCTCAGCTTATTTCGCTCTCCGAGGCGCCATAAAACGCTCAAAGCCCATGCACTCCAAGAAGTCGAACCCATCGTGAATACCGATGGTATGCTCGGTGCTCCGCTCTATTACGATTGTGCTACGGACGACGCTCGTCTGACTCTAGAGTCGGCCCTTGATGCGGCCAGGCAGGGAGCGATTGTTTCCACCTGGACCCGCGTGACTCAATTTGAGAAAGACCAAGCAGGTCAGGTCACAGGCGTTCGCGTACGCAATGAGTTAACCGGTGAAGAGAAGGTTGTGAATGCGTCTCTCGTTGTAAACGCAACGGGGCCTTGGACGGATAAGACGCGAGGACTTTCTAAAGACGGCGTGAAACCTATGGTGATGCGCACAAAAGGTGTTCATGTTGTGGTCAATCGCGACCGCTTGCCGGTGAACCACTGTGTGATTTGTCCTCACCCAGATGATGCTAGAGGCGTTTTCGCGGTGCCTTGGGGCGATCAGACTTATATCGGCAACACGGATACCGAGTACGGCTCGGTGGATGGTGGAGTGACCGCTACGCTGGATGATGTGGATTATTTGCTTCAAGCCAGTAATACATATTTTCCACAGCATCAATTGAGTCGAGAAGATGTGATTGCGACCTGGGCGGGTCTTCGACCTTTGTTGGCTCCAGAAAGTGATGACATCAGTAACTCCAACATCACCCGAGAGCACAGTATCGAAGTAGGCGCCGATGGTGTGGTCACGGTTGCCGGTGGTAAATTAACCACCTACCGCAAGATGGCTGCAGAAGTGGTTCGAGTTTCACTCAAGACTTTGAAGCAGCGCGGTCACCGATTGAAGGTAACTCGCTCGAAGACTGCTAAAGTTCCATTGCCGGGTGCTGCTGGCTTGCCTCAAGGCGGTTTGTCTTCGGTTAAACAATCTTTAAGGAATCGGTTCGGAACCGTTCTTACACCCGTTATCTGCGACCACTTGGTGGATACCTATGGTGCACGTGCCGAGGCGGTGGCTGAGCTGGCCACGGGAAATCCAGATTACGCAAAGCCATTGATTGAGGGGCGTCCCGAAATTGCGGCCCAGGTGGTATTTGCAGTTCAGGAAGAGTTCGCCGCAACCGCCACGGATTTCTTGATTCAGCGCACTCAGCTTTTTTATCGTGATCAGGACCAAGGTTTAGGTGCTTTATCAGAAGTGGTTCGATTGATGGGGCAATTGCTTGATTGGGATGATGCACGAAAAGAAACGGAAACTCAGCGTTATCAGCACGATGTGGCGGCCAGCCGGGCTTGGCAGACTGAGATTGGCAGTTAACTGCCGGGTTGCACGAACTTCCTTGATTTATCGCTGTCTTAAGCGGAAGATCTTAAGATGGACCTTTTGACACCCAGAACCATTTTAGCTCCCGTCGATTTTTCAGACCTATCCCTCCATGCTCTGACCATGGCGGACCGAATTGCGGTGGAGCGTGATGCCCAGTTAACGGTTTTACATGTTCATCCTATCGTCCAAACGGCGTTTATGGATTTAACCTATACGGAACCCCCTGAGCAGATGGCTGAGGCTATGATGGAGCTGGAGTCCAGAATGGCCGATTGGTGTACGCGTTTAAAAACTCCTACGGATAAGATTGTCCAAAAGGTACTCATTGGGAACCCGGTTGAATTGATTACGCAGGAATCGGCCGACCATGGACTTTTGGTGATATCCACGCATGGTCGAACGGGCTTATCTCATTTTTTAATGGGGTCCGTTGCCGAGCGCGTGGTTCGAGTTGCCCGCTGCGCCGTTTTAGTTGTCAAAAAGGACACCCATCCTCAAGCATAGGCTTGCCATTTTGTAAGTGTAGGGGCACCATTGCCGCCTTAAGATCTCGTTGTTGGGGAGCAGGTTGTGTTCGTAGAGCGGTATATCGAATGGGTGCTTAGCCATCGTAAATGGGTATTGGCCCTCTGTGGAGTGGTGACAATCGTTGCAATGGGAATTTTGTCCCAAGGGGTGATTGCATCCTCTTTGATTCAGCTCTTCTTCGGCGAGAGTGATGCCTACGACAGGTATCGAGAACTTGCGAATGATTTCAGTGCCAGTGATGTCATTTTGATTGCCATCGATGATGATTCTGTTTTCGATGAAGCCAGATGGATGGGGCTGGCTACCGCCATCGATAAGATTGATGCCCTCGAAGACGTGAGACGCGTTACAAGTTTAATGCAGGGCAATCTTATCGAGACTCGAGATGAGGCTTTGCACATTGCAAGTTATGCGGATGAAGCAAGCCGTCCTTCGGTGGATTGGAAACAATTGCGTGATTGGGTGATTGCCGATGATTTAATGAAGGGGACTTTGGTCTCCTCTGACGGCAAAGCCTATACCCTTATTGTTGAGTTGACTGACAAAAAAGAGCGGCCCGTAGAAGCGTTGCCGTCGATTCTAGAGGACGTTTTAAGTCCTCTTTATGAAACTGGCATCCAAGAAGATGAAATTCATCTAGCGGGATTTGTGCCGGATAGCATTGAGGCAACGGTTCAGGCGCGACTTAGCATTATTTTGATATTCCCTATGACAAGCCTTCTTTTGGTGATGGTTGTTTACTGGCTCTTCGGACAGTTGTGGCCAGTCTTTGTTACGGCTGGAGTGGGGCTGATTTCGATTGTTTGGACTTTTGCGGTTGCGGTGTTGGTAGATCCGCAAATCAATTTGATGTTGGCGATGGTCCCAGCGGTGATGATGGTGGTTTCCTTTAGCGATATTGTTCATCTCTGCTCTTGCTACATTTTAGAATTACAAGATGGGAAGAAAGGGCATGAGGCTATTGTGAAGTCCTGCTCTGAGGTAGGGCTTGCCTGTTGGTTCACCTCCGTGACGACCTTTTTCGGGTTTGTCTCCATGGCATTTGTTCCCACACCGGTATTCCGGATGTTGGGGGTGATATTGGGACTGGGGGTCGCTATGGCATTGGTCTTGGCGATTACATTGGTGCCAATCTTCTTCTCAATCATGAAAACGCCAGAGGTGACCAAAGAGACCCATTTAAAATGGGGTGGGCGAACGGTTTCGGTTCTAACCAATGGATGTGCGGCGGTGGGTAGTCGGTGGCCTTGGGCTACCACAATTGTGTTTGGTACAGTGATCGGGGTGTGCATCTATGGGATTTCTCAAATTCAGATTGAGACAAATCTTCAAGAAAGACTGAGTGAAAGCAATCACATTCGCAAGGCTCAGCGATTTATCCAGAAGAATTTCTCCGGCACCAATATTGTCGATATTTACATCACGCAAGAGCAGGCTGGAGGCCCGTTGCTTTCACCAGAAGTCCTGAAGAGCCTTCACGAGGTTGCAGCAATTCTCGAGGAACGTGATGATATTGACGCGGTCTATAGCATTGCCGACTTACTGCAGACACTTCATATTGAAATGACTGGTGATGCGAAGGCTGGTCTCCCTCAAACCCAAGAGTTGGTGTCTCAATACTTGATGCTTTTTGAAATGTCTGGTGGTGAAGGGCTCGAAAGCATTGTGAGTGATGACCGTGAGCAGATTCGCGTGAGTGCGCGATTGTCCAGTGCGAATTTGGTAGCGTCTGGAACGGTTGGTGACGAGATGGCGGCGGTATTCAAAGAGCACTTCAATGGTAAAGCAAAAGTAGAAGTGACTGGTATGAGCTACCTTATGGGGCAGTGGATTGATTACATTGTTCAGGGGCAGAAAAACGGTTTCTTGTTTGCGGCAATCGTGACCACTTTTATGATGTGGGTGTGTTTAAAGATTCCTCTTGCGGCTTTGATTTCAATGATTCCCAATTTGCTGCCCATCGTGGTCATGGGTGGTTACCTTGGCTTAACTCAA
>CAZZDT010000221.1:0-6315 GCA_964652435.1 uncultured Bdellovibrionales bacterium | reverse complement strand
GCTTTTTTGGGGATGCAGAAATGCAAAAAAAACGTTTTAAGTCACCGGAGATTAGGGATAAATTTCTAATTGAAAAGGCGCGTGGGGTATCTGCGCCTTTTAGGCTCTTGGGGGTAGAACGTTGTATGGCATGAGGGTCTCGGTTTCGAGGTGTTTGGCTTTTTTGACTGTTTTGATGACCGTTATTTGTGGTTCGCCGTCGGAGTCTCTTGCTACCCAGCCTTTAGTGTTAACTTCGATTGTTGACGGTGCTTCTCTTGGTGCCAATATTTTATACGCCGAGGATAGCAGTGGGACATGGACTGTAGATGATGCGAGAGATGCGTTAGTTGCAGGTAAATTTGTTCAGTCTCAAAGTGATACTGTTTCTTTGGGGTACACTGATAGTGTTTTTTGGTTTCATCTATCAATTTTGAATGATTCCGGCGTGTCGCAAAATCGCTTCTTGCAGGTGGGTTACCCTCTCTTGGATAGGGTTGTTTTGACATCGCTCTGTGATGGAGAACGCAATCGTTATGAAGTGGGAGACGATTTCGAATTCAACAAGAGGCCTATACAGCACCGGACTTATTTGTTTCCTATAGATGTTCGTCCAGGGCAAACCTGCGAACTGTTTCTAAGTGTAGCCAGTACAAGCGCTATGCAAGTGCCCATGACACTCTGGGATCCCATTGCACTCTTTGAGGCAGACCAAGCCAGGGTTGCTGCGATTATGGGCCTTGGAGGTGTTTTGGGGATTATGGCGGTCTACAATCTTTTGATTTTATTTTCGGTGCGCCGCCGAGTCTATTTCTATTATGTTGGATTTGTTCTTTCTATTCTCTTCGTGGTTTTGGCTCTCAACGGTGCTTCTTTTCAGTTCTTCTGGCCGGAGAGTCCATGGTTGGCAGACCATTCCGTTGGTTTCCTGATTCCGTGTACTGGTTTCTTTGTTGTGAGATTTACCACCGAGTATCTATCCATGGGTGGAAATGAATGGGGTGAATCCCGGATTTGCCTTTTTATAAACCGGGCTGGGAATCTGCTGCTGCTATTGGCCTTTGCAAGCTTCTTTGCCTCCTATGCTGATGTGATCAAGCCGGTGTTGGTCGCCTCGTTTATCGTTGCCATTGCCTGTGTGGCCGCCGGGGTTTTGAATTGGCGCGCGGGCAGCCGTGAGGCCATGCTGTATACGGTGAGTTGGATAGCCTTTATGATTGGTGTTTTTGCAATTATCTTGGCGAAACTTGGTTTGGTTGCGGCAACGGCGTTTACGGAAAACGGACTTGCACTGGGGGCCGGGCTCCAGGTTGCTTTACTTTCTTTTGCTTTGGCAGACCAGCTCAAGACTTTGGAGCGTGCAAAAACAAAGGCGGAACGAAAGGCGGGGGAATTACAGCAAAATCTGAATGCTGAATTGGAGTCTAAGCTTTACCTTTTTTCGAGCGTGGCCCATGAACTGAACAACCCTTTAAATTATATTTCATTGGGGTCCGAAGGTGTTAAGTCATCCGCAACAAAATTATCTACCCAAGTTGATTCCATTTTTGAGGGTGTTGAGCGCTCCGAGGATGTCGTCCAGGTTGAAAGCGCTTTTACAAAGGAGTTTGCGTCTCACAAGGAATCCTTGAGCAACCTACAGGTCGGTGTGCGCAAAGTGGCTGAGGTGATCAGCGAGATGCGTGGTTTGACAGGGGTCGACGGCGACTCTTGGTATCCTATTTCGTTGTCAGAGAGTCTGGAGCAAGCAATCACGCGTCTAGAGGACGCATTGGACCCAGAGCGCATTTCTCAAACATCCATTCAATACGATTTAGGCAATTGCGGGGATTTTGCGTGTCGCGTGAATCCCTATTTGGTGGTTCATGCCTTTCGGCTCGTTTTGTTGGATGCTTTTGACCGTGCCCGCAAAGACTATCCGCAGGGGATTCATATAACGTCGCAGAAGCGGGGTGATGGTATCAATCTGTCTATAGAGGTGAATCAGGCAGGTCGTGCAAATTTGGATAATGCTGATAGCAGTGAGCCTATGCGGGTGGCTATGCAATTGATCTCCCAAACTGGAGGCGTTTTAAGAAAAGACAACGCCAGTGAATCGAGCACGGTAGATAGGTATTGTTTTGAGTTAGATTTTAAAGCACCGGAGGACCGACTATGAAGTACCAGGTTTTTTGGTCTCTGATTGCCATATGGTTTATGCCGCTTGCGGTGTGGGCGGGAGAGGACTCAACCTTGAAGCTTGGGTTGGGTATGAAGTATTTCGCTGAGCAATCCCAAGAAATGAGCTTTAATGATGCGGTAGAGCGCTTCAAAGCTGAGGATGTAGAGGTTGGTAAATCCGAGGTTCTCTCATTTGGTTATACGGCGTCAACCTTTTGGTTTCATGAGAAGATACCCGCTGGCGCAGTGGCAAAAGCATCGGTACTGATTCTTGAATACGCGTTGATTGATTACGTTGAGTGCTATTTGGTTCAGGGTGAAAATATTACTCGGTTTAGGGTAGGGGACGAGTATGTGTTTAGAGAGCGCCCAATAGCCTATCCTGAGTTTGTCTTCCCGTTGGAGATAATAGAGAATCAGGCTGCAGATATTTATTTGCGGATTCGTACCTCAAGTTCGTTCCAAATCCCTCTCACATTGATGCCGGAATCAAAATTCAAAACGCTTCTGGCGGATCGCAGTGTTTTGATGGGAATGTATTTTGGAATCGTATTGATTATGGTTCTCTATAATTTCTTTATTTTTACATCGACCCGAGAGCGCTTGTTTTTGCTTTACGTCATGTACGGCGTGGGCTGGGGACTCCTGCAAGCAACGACTCGGGGTTACAGTTATCAGTATCTCTGGCCTGAATCCCCAGATTGGAATGGGGTAGCGATTGTAGTGGTCGGCAGTTTTGCTGGCGTTGGTATGTTTGGGTTCAGCCGTGAATTCTTGGGTATACCTAGGCAGCTTCCGAGGATTGATCTGGTGTTTAAAACCGCCATTGGTGCGTTCGCAACAATGATGGTGGCGGCATTTGTTTTGCCTTACTCTCTGATGATTAAAGTGTTTATGTCGCTGACCCTTTTGATGACTCTGGTCACAATGAGTTGCGCGTCTTATTTGGCATTTAAGACCGACGCCCGAGAGCCTCGGTTCTATTTGATTGCATTCGGTGCATACTTCACCACGGCAGTGGTCTTTGCCCTCAATAAGTTTGGCGTGGTGCCCCGGTCGCCTTTTACAGAAAATGCCGTGCAGGTGGGTGAAGTGATTCAATTGGCTTTACTTTCACTGGGCTTGGCCGACCGTTTGAATACGCTTCAAAAGGAGAAGCAAGTTACTCAGGAGGCGCTTGACCACACTCGGTTGGAAGTGGGCCGGCAGTTAGAACGAAGCCAAGACCTTGAGGAGCAAAACAATGCCTTGGCATCAGAAATGAACTTAGCTTCGCAACAGTTGATTCAGGCGGAAAAACTTTCAAGTCTTGGCCAGCAAGTTGCAGGTATTTTGCACGAAATCAGCAGCCCGCTCTCTCATGCACTGGCTGGGGCCAGAGGCGCGAAGACCAGCCAAGGTGAACTCTACGACATGCTTCATGGCATGGTAGGTGAGGACGAAGCGGCGCAGGAAGTCTGGAATGAACTCAAAAAACATTTTGACGAGCAGTCCATGCAACTGGGTTATGTGGAAGTAGGGTTGGATAAAATTCGAGAAATGAATCAGGCGGTCCGCAATTACAGCCGATCCGATGCGCGCAGCCGGTCAGACGAGAATATTACGGCCTTGGTGGAAGAGGTCTGTGTTGTGATGCGTAACAAGGTAAAGTTTTTGAATGTGGAACTTGATTGTGCCGAGTTACCAGCAATTTCGTGCCACCGATCTCAATTTGCCCAAGTGTTTACGAATTTAATTGGGAACGCAGCTGATGCCATTGAAGAGCGTCAAGAAAAGACGGGTAGCAAGGAATCCGACGGACATATTCGGATTTCGGGCAGCGTTTGTTCGCGAGAAGGTCGAAACGGGCTAGAGATTCGTGTTGAGGACAATGGGACCGGGGTGCCGGTTGAGTTACGGGATAAAATCCATGATGCCTTTTTCACAACGAAGCCCATTGGGAAAGGTACCGGGTTAGGTATGGCAATTACCGGCCGAATTCTGAAGAACCATGATGCGGTTCTTTCCATCGGAGACTCGGAGTTGGGCGGAGCCTCATTCAATATCTGGGTACCTTCGTCAGTGGTTGAGGGTTGAAAGGAGTGAACAATGCTAAACTGGGCTAAGGGTGCCAAGCTTGTATCCGAACAGAAAGCGGCCGCTAGTGAGCGCAAAGTTCATGGTAATATCTTGGTTGTTGAAGACGAGTTGGTAAACCGAACAAGTTTACAAAACATTCTTTCGCAAGATTTTAACGTAACCCTGGCTGAAGATGGGATGGCGGCGCTCAAGCTTATTCAATCGCGAGAAACCGTTTTTCATACAGTGATCACGGACCACCGCATGCCGAAAATGACCGGTGTGGAGTTGTGCCGAGAGCTTTACAGCCAACATCATCAAGCGACAAGAATGATTCTTACGGGTTACGCGGAGCTTGAATCGTTGATGAGTGCGGTGAATGATGCGGGGATTTTTAGGTATATTACGAAGCCCGTGGAACCTGAATTTTTATTAAGTCTGACCCACGAGGCAGTTGCTCAAAATAAGGCCCGTGAGGAAAATCATCGATTTGTCAGTTTGGTAAAAAGTCTTCTGGAGACTCAGAGTCAATTGGTCAAAGAGCTAGAAGTGGCCGGACACGATGTGCCAGTGTTAACGGTTCCTCCAGAATTATCTGACCTTTCTGAACCACGTAAGCTGGAAATGGCTGTGCTCTTTGTTGATATTCGAGGATTCACGAAATTCTCTTCTATGACGCCGGCATCTGAAGTCATGATGGTTTTGCAGCTTCTCTTTAAAGAATTGCACGGTATCATTTACGAGTGTGGTGGTGTCGTAGACAAGCACCTCGGGGATGGCCTGATGGCAGTTTTTGGTCTTTCGGGAGGAGGAGGCACCGCAGCGGCGGCGCGGGCCACGCAACGTATCATTGAGACCTTCCCGAATATTGTTGCCAGTATGGGGCGGGAAGATGTTCGTGCATTGCGACTCAGTGTGGGCACAGCTTCCGGTGAACTCTTGGTTGGAATCTTGGGGACCGACAAACGAACGGAACTGGCAATCATTGGCCAGCCGGCTAACTTGGCGGCACGTTTGCAAGAATTCACCAAGTTGGCGCTTACCCTGGATAAAGGAAAGCAGCATTTGGGTGAGTTTGAGTCTGCCATGGCGGTAACAACTCTTGAACAATGCGAAAAGATTGAAGGGTTCAGAACGGTAGATTTACCAGATGGTCTAAAGGTGCGAGATTTTGGTGATATCAAGCGTGTTTACGTCATGTCTCGATGACCCTTTGTGTCATCGACAGAGTATTTCAGACTCTATGACTTTTCTGGATGAGCATCGAAGATTGGACAATCGTTGGACAAGTCGTTGGATCCATTCCTTGAGCCGAGTCTTTTCGTATCTTTTTGAGTGACTGGGGTTGAAAAAAAAACCACGGATGGCCACCCATAGAGTGGGAGGAGCATTCGCTGCATGAATTATGGGCAATGCTAGCCATGGTGGCCGGCTAGCAGTAGAGGGCTCCTCCCACCATCGCTTTCCCTGGGAGGGTACGATGTTCAGGTACATTCTACCCTTGCTCATTACAGGCTGGTTTGCTCTCAGCTTCAGTGCTTGCACTTTCTCTTCCGCCGGCGACCTCAGCCATCCTGCTCCAGACCTCAAGGTAAACGAAGTGCTTACCCTTCAACTTCAAGCTTTGAAGTTGTCTGGCAACACCCAGCGCGGGGTCGCGCAGATGTTCGCGTTTGCGTCCCCGAAAAGTAGGGAGATGATGGGTTCGTTCAATGCTTTCGCTGAACTGATTTATACCCATATGAAACCATTGGTTGGGCACCGGTCATCTCGCACAGTTATTTTGGAGGAAAACGAGATGCGGGTCCGCTATCAGGTGACTGTGGTGGACAAGCAGGGAGAAGAACGTCACTACGAATGGGTTCTGGAGAACATTCCAACCCCGGAGTGCCAATTTTGCTGGCACAATACGTATATTCATCCCATGGAGACGCCGGTAAAGGGTGCAACCATCGAGATTTAAGGCGGTCGCTTTATCCTGACGCTCTGCTCTCCGAGCCCAGACGACTCTGTCGCTCCTGAACCGCACCCAGGAGCGTCGCAACCTTGTGTTGTGGCAGGGGGAGATAACGCTTTCTTTTCAGTCGTCTCTCAATTTCCGTCTTTTTCAATTTGAGG
>CAZZDT010000220.1:0-6316 GCA_964652435.1 uncultured Bdellovibrionales bacterium | reverse complement strand
GGCGTTGCTCCCATCATCGAAGGTTTTTGGTCGGCCCCATGATTCAGAAGCAAAAGATGCCAGCTGGGCTGGCCACTGTAACTACTCAGCAGAAGTTGCTGCCATGCTTGAGAAGCCGGAGAAATCAGTAACCTACAAGGGTCAAACTTTTACTCCACGCGATATTGAAGGGCTCTTAGTTAAAGTAAGCAGCAGCCTTGCAAGCCGGTTCGATTTTGAAGGCAATCGTTACAACCGTGAGAGCGATGACATCCGTGACCCGAAGCCCCATGATTTCCTTGAAAAGGTCATCAAAGCTTGGGGAAGCGAAAGCTCTAACCCTATCCCATTTGTTTTGGATATCGACCGCGCAGAAGCTGTTTGGAACTACCCCTATGACCAAGGCAAGGTTTACGCTTCAACGGATGCGCCTGAAGGTGTTGACGTAAGCGATGTGCCTGAAGGCAACGGCGTAACATTTTATCGTGCAGAGCTTAAAGGAACCGGCTTTGAAGGCCAGGCCCGCAGCTACCAATTTTGGATTGACTACGACAAGGATGGTTCAGTGAATGCAAGCGGTTGGCTCGAAGGCGGCGACAAGAAAATCAATCCTGACTTCGCATGGCGTCCCCACCCAGTTGGTGACCTCAGCGACAAGAAAAACTGGGTAAGTCGTCCTCATCGTCAGAACAACCCTGAGGTCCGCGCTGAAGACGTTTACGAAATCTATATTCGTTCAATCAGCTAGAAGCTTACGGTTTGCCTGTCAGGTCATGGGCGTCCATGGGCGCCCCGCCTGCTCGTTGAACCATCAAAACAATCAACACAGGTAAGAAGAGCATAATCCAAAAGAACATCAGTTTGATTCTGGTGTTGTCCAAGGCTACGGCCAAATACAAATCACGTAAGCCCTCCGCCTGAATAGGCGCCGACCAAACATCCATACTCACATCCTTGATTGTCTGCGTAGAAGGTAACTGCCCAAGTACAGTCTTGACGGCACCCGGAATCGACGCCGAGACGATTTCATTGCCCTTCACAATCAAAACATCGACGCCGCTTAAATCCCTTAAAAGCCCAGACATTTTATCATTAAGCAAATAACCAACCGTTACCGCACCGACAAATCGGTTCTTCTCTGTCTCATGGTAAATGGGGCTTGTGGTTTGAATCACAAAACCTGCATCCGTACGCACCACCCTAGAACCTGTTTTTCCCTTAGCAGCCAATTGAAAGGCGGGATTCTGTTTGTCATCGATATTGAACTTTTCGGGGGCGTGGGCCTGGGCCAGAATAACGCCGCTTCGGTTCTGGACTGTAATCTGATCCACCTTGAGTTCTTGGAGCACCGAAGTACTGTAATCCAAAACCATTCCCGTATTGTTGAACCACGCACCGCGCTGAACAACCGCATTGCCAGATATCATGCGCGCGTAAGAAAAAGTTTGCTGCTGAACATGAGAAAAAGCGGTGGATGCATGCTGCAGCGCTTCGCGATTTTTATCATCCAACGAAGTATAGAGCTGCACACCCATAACCATCAAAGCAAGACTCATCACCAGCGTGATCAAGGTTACAACCACTTGCAGAGGTCGCGCTCCCTGATTTAGCTCATCACTTTGCATCCGTGCTCCCTGCTGGCGATAGCTCACCAAATTTCTTTAAAACATCTTTCATAGCCTGCACACCTTTATAAAATTGGGGACTCTCCACTTTAAAGCCAGAGTAAAGATATCCGCCCTTCAAGGCTAATTGACCATCTTGAGTTTTCGATTTGAGATTGGCAGAAACCAACGAGGCCTGAATCTTTTCAACGACCTCTGGCTCTACTTTTGCGCCAGCAACCCAGGCTTCTCTTGGAATGGGAGCCGTCTTGGCAAGAATCTTAAATGATTTGCCCTTAGCTTGAGCCGACATCAAGGTATCGTCCCAAACCGCTCCCGCATAAACCTGCTTATCAACAACTGCCGATACCACTCGGTCATGGCTCCCCAAATAAAAGACCGACTTAAAATCCTTGGCAGGAACAATGCCTGCATTTAGAAAAAGAGCCATAGGATATTGAAAACCACTTGAGGAACCGCGGTCGACAAAAGCAAATGGCTTACCTTTTAAGGAATCCAAACCCTTCTCCGTGCTGTCTTCATGGGTGAAAATATAACCTCGATAATACGTGTTGGTTTGCTTGTTCGAACCCGCCATAACGGTCGCTATGTAATGGGTTTGGACATCGGGCACGCTCAAAATATTGGAGTAAGCTGCAGCCGAAAGAATGGCCACATCGATGTATCCATTTAGGAGATCGGATTTTAGGCTCTCATAGTTCGGAGAAATATTAAGCACACAATCGTAGCCAGTGGATTCTTCTAACCATTTCAGAATGGGTTCAAAATCGTTGGCCTGCGTTAAACGGTTGAGCCACGGCCCCACACCAATATTGACAATTTTCGTTGTTGATTCGACTGCTAAAGGGACGGGATCATCGGTTTGCCAAATCCGCTCGCCCAGTTGCGATACCTGGGCTGGCTCATCCGCCAAAAGATAAACCGGTAGCAGTAAGCCAAGTGAGCAAACTGAAGCCAGAATCGCCGTGCGCAGCACCATTGAGCTACCTCCCCGCGAAAAATCGTACCGCAAATACCAACGGCAAGCGAGGCGGCGAAGCTCTAAGCCTAACAATCGTTTTCAGAAAGCGAAGAGGTAAAAAAAACCTAGATTAATCAATACGTTGGAAAAGAATAAGGCAGCGCGCCTACTCGAATTCCACTCGAACCCGGCCTGCATTGCCAGCAATGCGACGAAGCTGCTCGTAAAAGGCGCCCCCACGTAGGCTTTTCAACCGGTCAGTATTCACCAACTTCAATTCGCATTCCCCCGGCCATCCCGCTTCACCGTCGGCCCATGCCGACTGCAAAGCCTTCATAGAGCGGCCGAAAACACCGGCACCCTGTGGCTGTGCCACCGCTAGATAGAGATCCCAAAAATCACCCTCGGTCAAAACAACCTGACAATCGAGTTTAATGGTCTTCATGACAACAATTCTCTCCAACTTAGGCCCTGAATAAGCAGCTTCAATTGGCGCGGGCAATGCCACAAAGATGAGCAAGAGCATAGATACCCAAGACAATTTTCGACCAGAATCGATCAAATTCCGCACCGGCAGCGTGCTTTGAGATACACCCCACTCTTCCCCGACTGAGTTCGTTTCAAGACCATTAAAAAAGGCAAAAAAAAATCATATAAACCGGACACTTACAAAGAATGACGAATCCTTGGGCTCAAGACCCTGGAAAGCATCCGGCCAGAGGTCTAGATTGAAACGTGTTCTAATGAAGGTTGAAAAGGTCGCCTGGGAGGGGACTGAGAATGAAGTTCACATTGAACGAAGAACAACTGGCCTTGGCCGAAAGTGCCAAGCGCTTCTTACAAGAGAAAGCAGGTTGTGAATCTGCCCTGAAGGTCATGGAGACAGACGCAGGTTTTGATCCCACGACTTGGGAAACCATGGCCTCCGAGCTGGGCTGGACTGCCCTGACCATTCCAGAAGCCTACGGCGGTTATGGCCTGAACTACACAGATCTTATTCCTCTTCTTGAAGCCATGGGGAGGCACATGCTCTGCTCTCCATTCTTCTCGAGTATCTGCTTAGGCGCCAACGCCATTTTAGAAGCCGGCACCGAGGAACAAAAATCAACCTGGCTCCCTGATATTGCCTCAGGAAAAACCCGCGCAACCCTCGCGTTCACAGAAGCCGGCGGAAAATGGCAACCAGACGATGTACAAGCCACCTACTCCAACGCTGAGAATGGCTTTGTTCTAAACGGCATCAAAGACTACGTGCCCGATGGACATACCGCCAACCTCTTGATTGTTGCCGCTCGCAAAGCAGGAACAGCTGGAGTTGAAGGCATCAATCTCTTTGCGATCACTCCAGACAGTCCCGGCGTCACCATCACCAAAAAGAAAACACTGGATCAAACTCGCCAACAGGCCCAGGTCCAGCTCGACAATGTTCAAGTGGAAAGAGCCAACAAACTTGGCGATGACCCCACCCCTTGGAAAACCGTTGAACGCATTCTTGATTTGGGAAGCATCGCTCTAAGTCTTGAGCAAGTTGGCTGCGCCGAACGCTGCCTCCAAACAGCGGTGGAATACGCAAAGATTCGCGAACAATTCAGTCGGCCGATTGGCTCATTTCAAGCTATCAAACACAAATGTGCTGATATGTTGGTATGGGTTGAATCCGCCCGCTCAGCCGCGTGGTACGCAGCATGGATGGCAACCCAAAATGAAGACCTTAGCTTCGCTGCCAGTCAGGCCAAGAGCTACTGCTCTGATGCTCTCTATCACTGCGCCGCGGAAAGCATTCAAATCCACGGTGGCATAGGCTTTACCTGGGAACACGAAGCTCACCTGTATTTTAAGCGCGCACAAAGTTCGAAAGTCCTACTGGGAACGCCTGAACTGCACCGTGAACGCCTGGCTCAGGCTTTGGAGTTATAAAGATGGATCTCCAATTTTCAAAAGAAGACGAAGCTTTCCGCACCAAAGTTCGCACCTGGTTAGAAGAAAACCTCTCGGGAAAATTCTCTATACTCAAAGGTCGCGGGGGACCTGGTGACGAAGATGAACTTATTGAAGAGCGCCGTGCTTGGGAAAAACTGCTGGGCGAAGCGGGGTGGGCCTGTGTTGCGTGGCCTACAGAGCATGGCGGCAAAAGCGCCACGCTTAATCAAGAAGTCATCTTCAATGAAGAATATGCTCGCTCCAAAGCACCAGGTCGCTTGGGACACATCGGCACCGAATTATTAGGCCCCACCCTGATTCACTTTGGTAACGACGAGCAAAGACAACGTTTTCTACCAGGCATCGTGAATTCCAGCGAACTCTGGTGCCAAGGTTATTCTGAACCCAATGCAGGCTCGGACCTTGCCAATGTTCAAACCCAGGCCGTTCTTGATGGAGACGAATGGGTCATCAACGGTCAAAAGATTTGGACCAGTCACGCGCATCACGCCGATTGGTGCTTTGTCTTGTGCCGCACGGATACCGAAGCGCCTAAACACAAAGGCATCTCATATATTCTGGTTCCTATGAAGCAGGCTGGCGTTGAGTACCGCCCCATTAAGCAAATGACGGGGAACTCCGAGTTCAGTGAAGTCTTTTTCACCGATGCCCGCACGCCAAAAGAAAATGTAGTCGGCGAGGTGAATGGTGGCTGGAAAGTAGCCATGGGAACCCTCGCCTTTGAGCGAGGTGCCTCCACCCTTGGACAGCAACTCGCATTCAACAGCGAAATGGAACTCATTCTTGAAGCCGCTCAAGAAACCGGTGCCAGCAAAAATCCTCACATCCGCCAAAAGCTGGCTTCCCTTCAAGTTGAACTCAACATCATGCGCCTCAATTCACTACGTACACTCAGCCACGCTGAAACCAATGAGCTTGGCCGAGAAGCCATGATCAATAAACTCTATTGGTCCAATCTACACCGCCGTATGGGTGAGGTGGCCATGGATATTCTGGGACAAGATGGCGTTATCCGACCAGAAGCCGAAGGCTACGACTTGAACAAATTGCAACGGCTATTTCTATTCAGTCGCTCCGATACTATCTATGCAGGGTCCAATCAGATTCAACGCAATATTATTGGAGAGCGGGCTCTGGGCCTTCCTCGGGAACCCAAAGTCACTTCCAAAACTTGATGGAGAACATCGTGTCTAAAACCATCCCCGCCTATCCTAAAGGCAAAAACCTGCTTGCCGGTAAAACAGTGCTGATTACCGCGGCAGCAGGAACCGGCATTGGTTTTGCCGTGGCCAAACGTTGCGCAGAAGAAGGCGCAGAAATTGTTATCAGCGATATCCATGAACGTCGTCTTGGGGAGGCAGCAGAGCGCCTTGAAGAAGTCTGTGGCAAAAAGCCGCATGCATTCTTATGCAATGTGACCCAAGAAAAAGACATTCAAAATTTGTTTTCAAAATCCATTGAAGCTGTGGGACACATCGATGTGCTTATGAACAACGCCGGTCTCGGAGGCACAGCCAACGTTGTGGATATGACCGACGAGCAATGGTCCATGGTTCTAGACGTGACCTTGAATGGGACTTTCCGTGCCACTCGAGCCGCCCTCAAGCACATGATGGCGCGAGGTACCGGCGCTATTGTGAACAATGCATCGGTCATTGGCTGGCGTGCGCAAAAAGGACAAGCCCATTATGCGGCCGCCAAAGCGGGCGTGATGGCGCTCACCCGATGCTCTGCACTGGAAGCAGCCGAAGCGGGTGTGCGTATCAACGCAGTTTCTCCAAGCCTCGCGATGCACCCCTATCTATCCAAG
>CAZZDT010000219.1:0-6317 GCA_964652435.1 uncultured Bdellovibrionales bacterium | reverse complement strand
GTGGTTTTGCTCATGTCCTCGGTTGCCCTCATGGGTTACCACCTCTTTGCTGACCTCATTTGGCCTTTGGAGGGAAGCGTCAACTTGGCGCTGCGCACCCTGGCCTCTTTTGGATTTATTGTCTTTTCCTATGGCGCCACTACCTTTGGTATGCTCCCACTGCTGCGCATCGACACAGAGCTCTTGCGCTGGTTATGTATTAAAGACGAAGAAATCCGCACCGAAGGCTTTGAACGAAGCACCTGGAAATTCAATGTTTGGCACCTGCTCTCCAACCATCTCCTACCCTATGGTCTCATCACCGATCTCTATGCCGGCACGCCTCTGCAACTTTGGATTGCCCGGCGACTTGGAGCAACCATTGGAAAAGATGTGTATCTGGCCAACGGCGTGGGCATTCGCGAATTTACCTTCACCCATATCCACGACAACGTCATGCTGAACCGAGGATCTGCCTTGATTGCTCACTCGGAGCTCCCCAATGGGCGCATCATCATGAAGGATATCAATCTCTACCCTGGCAGCTCCATGGGCTTTATCTCCTACATCGTGGGCGGCACAGACCTGCCGGAAGGTGTGCTCTTGGGCAGCCTCTCCAGACCCTTCGACTCCCAAGAGCTCGACCCCGGCGGTGAATACGACAACACACCTTGTAAGAAACGCGAGAGATGAGCCAACACACTTCACCAACGCCCGCTCGGCATCGACATATCGAAGAGCTAACCGGCTTAAGAGGGCTGGCCGCACTCCATGTATATTTCATGCATTTCTACGGGGTATTTTGTGATTATGCAGACTCTGCTCAAAACGTAACGGATTATGGGCCGGAAACGCCCCCCTTAACACCTTTTTTCATCGGCAATTCTCAAAACTCCGTCACCATGTTTTTCGTGCTCAGCGGATTTGTTCTAACCATCATTTATTCACAAGGTTTTGCAAATCGCAGTGAGACAAAATCCTATTATATGAAGCGCATTGCACGCATCGCGCCCGTTTACTGGTTTTGTCTGCTTTTCTTCTTACCCATTATATTCACATCCTATTGGTGGGATGATTTTCTGAATATCTTTGGTGGAGAACGCCACAAAATAGCTGCTTTGATACTCACACCCTTCGGGCTTCAATCCTGGAGTCCACTGCATGTCTTTTGGCAACAATGGAACCCACCCTCCTGGTCGGTTAGCTGCGAACTCTTTTTCTATCTTGCTTTTCCAGTTCTGATTCATCGAAAAGGTTTAGCGGTGAAAACCTGGAAAGCGTTTGGAAAAACCATCGGAAAATTGGTTGGTATTGAATTTATACTCTTCATTGCATGGTTTGGTGTTGTCTTTGCATTCACCAGCTACATTCTTGGGCAAGACCAAATCACCTCGTTGGCCAACGGTATGGGTGTGGCCGCAGTCTTTCCTCCTATCCGCATTTTCGATTTTGCGATTGGGGTCTGTACCGCAAAGTTCTACCTTGAAACCAAAGACACCCCACCTAAATCAGAACAATGGGCAAACCGCGTTGGCAATGCGGCCGTCCTCATCGTCCTGGGTTTAAACTGCCTACCATTTCCCGTCGCCATTGGTATTGCACCGGCGGATGCTCTCCTTATTTACACCCTTGCTCGTGGATGGGGCGTGAGTTGTGCATTTCTGCGGCTCAAAGGTTGTCTGTACTTAGGTAAATGGAGCTATGCACTCTATTTGATTCACCAACCCATACTCGGAGTGATGTCGGCTATAAAACACGGCGAAATTAGCCCGATTATCGTTGCCTCTCTCGGTAACAATTTTGAAGGTGGATTGGAGCGGCATGATATCTTTTTAGCCACCGTGATTGTCTTAATTGTCAGTGCGGGCCTTCACCATTTACTAGAAGAACCTGCCCGACGCAGCATCGTCAAAAAATGGAATGACAAGCATTCGCCCGAAAAAAAAGAGTCTAACTCACTGTAATGAGGTGAGTAAAACCGCTTTCACTTGCCGAAAATCACGTCTACACCTCACAATATATGAATGTGTAGTGCCATTGCAGATGTGACTTACCGCTCCCCAAAAACGGGGCACCTGCAAACCATTCCCAAATTAAGTGAAGCATTTGGTCCCGGGCCCTGGGTGATTGTAAGTCCCCACGACGATGATGTCATTTTGGGAATGGGTATGCTCACCGCCGCCGCCAAAGAAGAAGGCATTGATGTGCATGTGGTGGTGGTCAGCGATGGCCGTATGGGTTACGCAGACCCAGCCGAAAAAGAAACAATCGTTGAAACCCGCCAGCAAGAACTCATCCGGGCCCTCTCGCAACTTGAAATCACCAAGGACCACATCCACTTTTTAGGCCTTCCCGATGGCGCGCTGGTGCTCCATGAGGGCTGCAACCCAGAAGGAACGGGCCTCGGACAAAGACTCACCGCCATCCTGCGCAAAATTCAATCGACAGTAGTGTTCGGGCCCACACCCCGAGACCTGCACCCCGACCACCGGGTGACCAGCCGAGAATTGGATATGGCCTGCTGCTGGGCCGGTTCAGATATCTGGCGCGAGATGGGTCCCGTGCTATCGCCCGTAAAACGATTCAATTACGCCGTTTACTGCGCCTTCCCTGAACCGCCGGAATTTCAAATCAAAAGTAACCCCAAACTTTTTGAAAAGAAGTTGAATGCCCTGCGGTGCTTTGAAAGCCAAACCTGCATTCACGACATGGTTGAGCGCCTAAAATCCGATGGCCCGGTGGAATACATTCACGAAGCCCACTGGGAACCCTACCAACCCTCAACCTACGCCCATCTCTTTGAGGAAGAAAACGACGAAGACTTCGGCGCCGGCTACAGAGCCGACTGCATGGCCGTGACGCTTATGCTGGCCCATTGGTCACCCACACCCTGGCCACAACTTACAAGCGCCTTAGAAGCCGCCAAGGACCATCCCCTGCTCTTGGCCGCCGAAGGCTCCAGCCGCCTCTTTCCCAGCCAATTTCTAGAACATCTGTTGAAGCATTATGGGCACACAGCTCGTATCGACAGCGCCGGTGGACGCGAAGCTCGAGGTCTGATTGAACACGCCACCCACGCTTTACTGATATCCAATTCAGGCGAGACCAAAGAATTGATCGATCTGGTGGGCCATACGCCAGACTCAACCCAATTGCTTGGACTCATTGGCCACGCCGACTCCAAACTCGCGGGTCTTATTCCCGGTGCTAAAATACTGCGTTCTCCCACTGAGAATGCCGTACCGGCCACCACCAGCGTTTTCGCTCAGTGCCTCACCTTGGGACATTGTGCGGCGCAAATCTGTGGCCACGAAATACCCATGCAGTCTCTGCGCTCGGCCATCACCGCGATTTTGTCAGAACCCCTACCCGAGCAATTCCATCACGGCATTGCCAGCGTGCAGCGGTTGTGGTGGGCCGACGGCGGAGATGGCGTCGCTTCAGAATTAGCGCTTAAAACCATGGAAGTCACCGGCCTACCCGGCCACGGTAACTCGGGCAATCTATTGATTCACGGCATTGAAGAAAGCCTGGGCACCCACGACATGGTGGTTTGGTTCAACCCACCCAAAGAAGACCGCAAACGTATTGCTGAGATGCAAGAGAAAACCGGCACCAAAGTGATGCTCATTGGTGATGAGACGTCAGACTGGGACATTCAGAACATTGGCGTGTGGAGCCCATTGGTTCATTTGGTGATTGGTTGGCGCTTATTGGACGAGATGGCCAAAATAGTCGGGCACAATCCCGATTGCCCGCTTCGCATCAAGAAAGTGGGCAATCCTGCCTAGTCGACCGGCGTAAAATCCACAGTGCACCCAGCAAAGCCATAAGCAGGTTCTGAGAACCTGTCTGAGAACAACCCTCATCTTCTGCCGGCAAACCTGGGTCTGCGGGTAGATTCGCGTCTGAGGGTTCCTCATCGCGAGGAATCGACTGGTCGCCGGAATCCACCGGTGAACCTGACGACGAATCAAGAGAGTCATCGCTGCCCTCTTCCTCAGTGGTATCCTCAGATGTTTCATCTTCATCTTCTGGTTCAGTCTCAGAATCTGGCTCTTGCTCTACATCGGTTGGATCGGCTGAATCAGTTTCTGGACCCTCTTCTTCCGAATCAGGTTCAGGTTCGGCCGCTACCGGCATCAATCCAATGGATGCCCAAACAGAATCACCAGCCACCACCACCACGGTGCGGGTGCTGCTCTCGTATCCATCCGCACTTGCGGTAATCTCGTAGGAACCAGGAACCACTTCGAAAGACCAATAAGCATCGCTTTCACGGGCCGAGCGGCTTTCACCATCAGAAGAAACAATCGTGGCACCATCCAATCGCAGGTTACCCGTAGCAGAAGGCGTGGATGTCACCGATCCATCAAACACAACACCTTGCACCACTGCACCACCAGTGGGCTCTACCGGATCAGAGGGACCTTGGTCATCGGGAACACCACCGGCCGCAAGGCTGCGAATGGCATCCAAACGGTTATGCAGGTTTTCGCCCGGGCATGCCGTGCTGGCACCAGGATGATCTTGGTGACCCTTTACGGTGGAAGCATCAATTTCAAAACCAAACTGAGCACTCAATGCCGCTATTAAAGAAGCCAACGCATCCACAGATTCTTGAGATGGAGTCAGTGGACCAAAAGTTGAGGTGTCGCAAGCTCCCGGCTCAAAGCAACCCACCATGGTGATACCCGCGTTACCGCTGTTGTTACCGCCAACATGCGCTCCCTGATACGATACGGGTCTCCCCTCCCACAGCTGCCCATCTTGGGTAACGAGAAAATGATAGCCGATATCGCACCAACCATTGCCGTTGATGTGATAACTCTGAATTTGGCGAATCCGCTGGTCGTAATTGCCGGCATCACCTGCTGGGCTCGCCGTGTGATGAATGGCCGTACGGTACTTGCTCACATCGTAACCGCAACCCGACGACGACGCTGCACCCCAGGTTGAACGGTCAATCATGCCCAAGTTTTCGAGATAACCCTCCAAGCCCTGACGCACTTGATTCGTGCCTGCCTGCAGGAAAGCGGATTCATCTTCGAGAGGAAGTTCTGGATTGGTTAACGTCCAATCCATAAATACGAATTGTGGAGCACTCCCTTGGGCCACGCGAATTCGGGCTCCCAGCACCGGGCGAGAAAAATCAGCCCGGTACACACGAGCGAGGTTTTCAGACCATACCTGGTCCAAAGCTATCCACGAAGAAACAGACCCATCTTCATAAATACCCTGCGTCTCAATTTGCAAATCTACCAAACCACGGGCATCCAACATCATTCCCAAGCGGGTCGATGGTTCAACCGCCCTTAAAACCGGCGAAACGTAAAATTGGTCTTGCAGTGTATAAGTATGAACCAATTGCTGGCTCGTAATATGCGTATGTCCTGTGGGCTGCGCCTGCCCTGCTGAATCCGCTGGCAGTAACTGGCAGGCTCCCAAAATAGAAGCCAAGGCCAGTACTGCACCGATTCGCCATGTGTTCAACATGGTTCCCCCTAGAATTCGAACCAATACGCCCCCCGTATCGGTGCGAAGGGACACCAAAGCACAACGCCACTCTGCTTGTCTTTCGTTAAATCTTACTCAGAGACCATTTTGAGGCTCAGAACGCCCCAAATCGAGATTTCTTGAGCAATTATAAGGAAGTGGTGATACCAATGGGTCTACGTTATTCGCCCACTGGATTCTTTTTAGCTCCAAAATACTTTTGAAGAATATCCAGAAACGCTTTGGTTCGCGCTGGCATGTGGGCCTGGCGGGGATAAAGAATATTGAGTTCCAAATGGGATTGCCGGGTATAGCTGTTCATAATTTCCATAACCTGTCCGGCCGCTAACTCTTGCTCGAAAAACTGAGGCAACGAATACACCACGCCGCGCCCTTGAAGCACCATAGCCTTAAGAATCGCCGTACTGTTGGTAGCCAGCCTACCCTCGGGCTCAATCAAAATAACCTTTTTCTTAGGAGATACGAATCGCCACTGCCGCGTGAGATAATTCAAACACGCATGGCCAGCTAAGTCTTCGGGACGCTTCGGCCTGCCGTGTTTTTCCAAATAATCCGGTGAGGCATACATTGCACCGCGGGTCTTCATCAATTGCCGTCGAATCAATTGACTATCCGGTAAGGTCCGTTCCGGAAGCCTTCCTGAAATAAGCAAATCAAAGGGTTCACTGAGATAATTCAGTGGTTCATCCACCACACGAACCTGGAGACCTGATTCAGGGTAATGCTCTAAGAATTCGGGAACAACCACCTGCGAAAACCGGGGCCCGACGAAATAGCTGGGCACAACCACACTCAGCTCCCCTCGAATTCGCTCACGGCCC
>CAZZDT010000218.1:0-6320 GCA_964652435.1 uncultured Bdellovibrionales bacterium | reverse complement strand
AATTCGTCCGGGTTACGAAGCGAAATCAAACACGCCCCTGGGCATTGTGGGCCGCGGTATGAAAACCCGATTTAAAAACTTACTCCACGTTGGCCGCGATGTGCTGCCCGGTCTTGGAGTCGAGGGTGAATATCTTGCGGGACAAGCAGCCGCCACACGCTTGCAAAAGCTAGCCAAGAGAAGATGGCAAAAACAACTTAAAGGCCGCGGCTAAATCCTAGAAGCCGGCTCCAGAAAAAAGCTGATCCGCTGAAGCACCCTGCTTCATTGCAATGCACTCCACCTCGACGCCCACATCTTTGGGCAATCGTGATACCTCCACTGCGGCTCGAGCAGGCAGCGAAGATCCAACAAAAAACTTTTGATAGACCTGATTCACAGCATCAAAGTTGTCCATATCCGTCAAAAAGATGGTGCATTTCACCACTTCATCCATCGTAAAGCCCGCGTCCTGAACGATGTTTCGCAAGTGATTCAAAGCCAGATCAGCCTGCTTTTTGATATCTCCGGTGAAAACCTTACCACTGGGTAATTCAATAGGAATTTGCCCCGAAACAAACAAAGTTGCTCCCGGTTGAGTCACCTTCACCGCGTGGACGTAAGGCCCAACCGGTTTTGGAGCTTTTCGGCTGATAATCTGTTCGTGAACTGCGGGTCGTCTGGCCATGATGCTCTCCTTAATAAAAATCTCTACAACAGATTGGAGAAAGAATATAGGCGAGCTCTACCTCAGAGAAGATATTGACAAGTGAGGTCATCAACGATTTGGTGCCGCATCATGTGGGAACGGCGTCTGGTTCAACATATTTTTAAATACAGAGTCCTAGCACTTTGTATGCTGGGGTTTATCACCCTAGCCGCTGGCTATTTCGCCATGCAGTTAAAATATGACCAGAGCATTGAGGTCTGGTTTCTCAAAGACGATAAAAGCATCGTAAGCTACCGCAACTTTCTTCAGCGGTTTGAAGCAGAACAAGTGGTCATCATGGCCATTTTTCGTGACGACGTCTTCAGTAAGGAATCTCTCAAAGCCATCGAGCAAATGACTTTGGAGGCACAAGATGCCCCCAATGTTCACCGAGTTCTTTCCGTCGCCAATGTAGAAGTGCCAAAGGGCGAAGGCATCGACGTCTATGTGGGTCCTTTGATCGAAAACATTCCCGAGACCGATGAAGAAGCTGCAGCCATTCGAAAACGGATTCTGAATGACCCCATGTTGGTGGAAAACTTCACCAACCAAGAGGGAACCGCCACCAGTATCATCGTTGAATTAAAAGACTCCAAGAGCGATTTCATCGGCAAAATAGAAATGGCAGAAGCCCTGCGTGCCATCATGAAAAAGTACAATGGGCCAGATGTCGATCTAGCCCTCGCCGGTGCGCCCATTATTGATGAGCAATTTTATAAGCTCAACTTTCGCGACTCGACCCTTTTTGGCCCCCTTGTCACTTTGATGGTCATCCTCATGACCTACGCTGTTTTTCGGCGCTTATCAGCAGTTTTGGTTCCGCTGGTGGTGGTGGTTCTTTCCATGCTTTGGACCTTTGGACTGATGTCTGCTTTGGACCTGAGGTTTACTTTGGTAACCGGCGTTCTGGTTCCCATCATCTTAGCCATCGGCATAGCCGATAGTATTCACGTTCTCTCAGAATTTTATCATGCACTTCGCAAAGGCCTCGAACGCTACGAAGCTGCTGTTGAATCCACCGCAGAACTCTTGGTGCCATGCTTTTTCACCACCACAACCACCATGGCGGGAATGCTTGCATTGGCAACGGCAGAACTCCAACCCATTCGAGAATTTGGGCTCATGGCCGCCTTTGGCGTCTTCTCGGCTTTTGTACTAAGCGTCACCGTGGGTCCCATGCTTCTGATGTATGTGCGACCACCGGATGCAACGTTTCATCTCCAACAAGAAGAAGATTTCATCGCTCGGTTTTTAAGTTGGTTAAGCAAAGAAAGCATCAACCGAAGCATCATTGTCATTGGAGCATCTATCTTATTGGTGGTTCTTTCCATCTACGGCATCAGCCAAATGCGAATTGGAACCAACTCTTTGCTCTACTTCAAAGAGGACTCAGTCATTCGCCAAGACACCAGTCACATCGACAAGATGCTGGGTGGCACGGCCACCTTTGAACTCTTGGTAGAAACAGAGCCAGGCGGGCTTAAAGAACCAGAGAACCTTAAGCATTTAGAAAAAGTTGAAAACTGGCTGGAAACCAATACCGACATCAACCATGTGGTCTCGCCCATGGACAGCATCAAAGAGCTCCACCGCGTGCTACAGGAAGAACCACCGGGTACAGAACGGCTACCGGATTCTCGAGAGATGAATGCACAGCTCTACTTGCTCATGGAAGGTGCGGACAATTTCGAATCGGTTATTCAGGATGATTACTCCGTTTCGAGAATGACCGGCCGGGTACGTCTAACCAACTCTGAAAAACTTGCCCAAAGCGTTCCTGAACTTGAGAAACAACTCAAAGACGACTTTGCCAACGACGATGTCAACGTATCCTTAACCGGCTTTATTAAACTCATGAGCAGCATGGAGCAGTATCTCTTAAAGAGTCAGCTCAGAAGCTTCTTGGTGGCATTTATCATCATCACTCTGATGCTCTGGGCACTGCTTAAATCATTTAAGCTGGCACTCTTCTCAATGATTCCAAACTTCACCCCCATCTGTGTTGGGCTTGGAGCCATGAGTGCAATGGGTATTCCATTGGATCCTGGAACGGTCATGATTGGCGGTTTGGCATTGGGCATTGTGGTGGATGATACCGTTCACTTCCTGGTGCGCTTTCGGCGCAAGCTGGATACGGACCACTCCATGGCCACTGCCGTGGCAGAAACCATCAATGAGGTTGGGCGGCCCATTACCGTTACAAGTATCATTCTTTCCATCAGCTTTCTGATTCTACTCTTGGGAAGCTTTACCCCAAACATCCACTTCGGCGGCGTCACCAGCATCGTTGTAGCCCTGGCACTTATTGCCGACCTCTTGGTGCTGCCCTCTGCTATGTATCTAATAAAACCGAGGTTTTAGGTTCTTCCGATCAGCACTAAAATATTTTGTTTTTTCGCGCTATAGGCATCACCGCCCGTGCAAGGTATACGCTTTTCGAGTTTAGAACTGTTGGGAGAACTCTATGAAACCAGGTGTTTTCTTCATATTTGCTCTCTACCTGAGCACCATGATTGGCTGCGCCCATTATCAACCGGGTGTTATTTCGCTCCAAGATATCGACTGCGCGAAATGCGGTTTTATGGTGACTGAGGAACTTCAAGACAACCCAACCATCAAAGAGCCAAGCTTTGATAAAACAAACGCAGAAGTCCACTTTCAATACGACACGAAGGCAACCTCTCCTGACAAAATCATCGAGAGCTTAAAGTGGACCAACTACAAGCTTGTAATCGGCGCTGGCAAAGGTAGCTATCAGACCATGCGCAAATTCAAAAAAGAGATCGATGTGAAAGCCATCACCGCACCCGGTGAGATGGTAGACATTTACCAGCATCTTGTACCCGGTAAGTTTACGGTCATTGATTTCTTTGCCACCTGGTGTGGTCCATGCAGAACCGCAGACGAGTTTTTTGCTGAACTCTTAACCCAACGCGATGACATCGCTCTGCGTAAAATAGATATCGTCGACTGGGACTCGGATGTGGCCAAACATTATCTTGAGGGTGCCACAGAAATTCCCCACATGATTGTTTTCGATGCCGATGGGAAAGAACTCATTCGTCTATCGGGCTACAAAAAAAGTAAGCTCAAAGAGATTTTGAAGGTACAATAATACCATGAAGTTCTTTAAACCTTGGTGGATTGCAATCTGCTTGGCTCTTCTCTGGCCCCAGCTTAGTTTGGCCGCCGGCAGCTGAGCAGGCTGAAGCAATCCAAACCTCCCGGGCGGAGGTTCTAACCTCACAGGTCGCACCGGCGACATGCCAGACTTGATGCTCGGGCTATCAAGCACGGTGAGCTTTGTTCAAACAGGCCACGCTGTCACCGATATGCAATGGGAGTTTCGCGAAGAGGGAGATGAGAGGGAACAGGCTAGCAGGCATGAACTTGAACTGAAGCTGATCAACATCAACCTGGCCGGCACCTATTACTTCAACGACTGGATTGGACTCAGTCTGCGCCTTCCCGTTCGGATTGTTCATTCTGAAGCAGGTTTCTTGCGGGAAGATAACTCCGAAATTGAAGACTTTGAAAGCGGACATCACCGTGACGAAACACTCTTTGGTCCCGGCGATCTTGAAGTCACAGCCATCACCCGACACAGTGGACAATTCACACCCTCATTGGCTTGGTTTGTCTCAGGCTCTTTGGGTTTAACTCTGCCGACAGGCAAAGTTGAAGACAATCCTGAAGTGGTCGGAATGTGGAAAACAGCTCACCAACATATGTTTTTCGGCCGTGGCATGCCCGCCCCTACTCTGGCGCTCAATGGCTCTCTGCGCATGGACTGGGGATTTGTCGAAGGAAGCTTCAGTGCAACCATTCCATTTTTAGAAACGGCATCTAAGGAATACATTCCGCCAGAAGGGCGTGAGTGGCATGAAATGGGCGCTTGGGACATGTACGAAGTGGGTGAATACATCGCACCCCACATCTTTACTGGAGTGTTTGGCGTAGGTTCTAACTTTGGTACCGAAGGCTGGACATTTACCGGACAACTTCAGGCCTATCACCAATCTGAAGCACAGTGGCAGGGCTTTCCTGGCGTTAACTCGGGACGCACCGAACTCTTAGCTGGCGTAAGAACTTCGCTGGTCATCAGTGATGCACTCATCGCGGAATTAAGCGTCAAAATCCCTGTTTATCTCAAAATGGGAACCTTTGGAGCAGAGATAGAAATGCCAGTTCTGCTGGGTTTTGGATTCTACTTCACCGGCGATGCGTAGGCTTCGGCCGCTTCTTTACACAAAGCTCCCAAGACATCACGATGCTCTTGTGGACCTTGCACCTCGGCGTTCATCCCGAAAGGCAATACCCAACGTGCAAGCCAAGCTGCACTGGAAGTTAATAAATTTACGGTAACAGAACCGTCTTCATTTTCGGTGATGTCACGCTCAGGAAAACGCTCACGGGCTTCTCGGGCAACTTCAGATCGAAGCACCACAGTGGTGCCAATGCCTTCGTTACCAGAATAAATTTCCGGCTTACGAAACTTCTCTAAATCCACTTCTACGTCTTGAGCAAAGCAGTGGTCGAGTTCTTTCACACCGCCGATGCGGTCGGAGCGAAAAAGTTTCTCTTGGCCATCGGCGCCTTGGTCTAAAGCAACCATGTATTCAACACCGCTGTGGCTGATCAAAGTCAAAGGCCACAAGGTATAAGACTTAAGCCTATCGCTGGACGCTGAATAGTATTCCATCTCAATCACGCGTCGATTCACAATGGCTCGGCGTAAAACAGCCACGGGTCTAAACTCATCGTCGCTGGTATCAGCCACACTGACCCGCTCGGAGAGTGCCGAAACAATCTCCTGCTCTGGGCCACTTAAGTGCTGAGCAATTCGGCCAACCACACCCATGAGGGCATCGCCTACGCCACCTAAGTCGCCCACCAAACGGGCTCCCAAGACCAATGCTTGAGCTTCATCGTGGGTCAGCCGCAGAGGCCGGTCGAGATTTTGGTCGAGGTCTACATAGACAAGGTCATCTTCAATGTAGAGGTCAATCAAATGGTCAGGCGTAAGAGGCGGCTGGCCTACCATGGAGAGCAAGCTGATATCTGCCTCAAGCTGCGCCGAACGCACCCCCAAGAGTTCTGCAATTTCCTGCAGTGGCACACCTTCACGCTGAGCAACGTAAGGGACGATAAAAAGCAAACGGCCGATGCGATCACGTTGTGTCATACCGCACCTCCCGCGCTGGAATAACGCTCCGCCAAAGCTTGATAGATAGAACCGATTTCTGCTCTGAGGTCTGCGGGCTCATGAACCTGAGCGGCTGCACCAAATGGCAACACTGCTTCAATCAGAGCACCGCGGTTAAGAACCTCAAGCTCGATAAGAGCACCATCGTGGTCTTTTTCAATCACCGATACTTGATTCCCAAAAAGCTCAGGAATGGCTGGTACCAATTTCGCGGCCAATTGAATTCGAACTTGAATGGGATCGTGCTGTGGATATTCCCAAGGTCGTCGGCGTGCGGAATCCGATACATTGAACCCTTCAGGAACTTCAAAATATCCGCTGCCACGTTGGCCCTTCACGATTTCTAGCTTTGCGATACGCCCGAGATGAAAGGTGCGTTCTTCCTCACGCAAATGGCAGTAGCCCACCAAGTACCACAGTGCCTGA
>CAZZDT010000217.1:0-6336 GCA_964652435.1 uncultured Bdellovibrionales bacterium | reverse complement strand
TTTCGGTTTAGGCACCACGGTGCTTTCGGGCCGAGTGATTCACTTGGTGATGCCGAGCAATACTGTGGGACGGGTTCCCGGTATGGGTATTGGTTGGGCCGAAGGCCAAGAACCGGCCAAAGAGCGTTGGCGAGAGTTTTTACATCAAGTCATCGCCATTTATCACGGACTCGATGAAAGCCAGAGCGTGAAGTTGATCAACGAAGTAGGCGTGGAAGCGCGGTATAATACCCGTCAGGATGTCACCTTGAAAATTCGGTTCAAGGATATGGACCAGCTGACCTCCGTCTATACGCACGATATCTCTGCGGGGGGTTTGTTCATGGTGACCGACCAAGATTTTACCATTGGCGGTCAGATTCATATCGATGCAGTTCATCCTCGAACGGGAGAAGTCTTTCCAATGCGCGGCGCCATTCGATGGGTTGGTGTTAAAGCTGGCCAGCGGGGCGCCGGAGTTGAGCTGATTCATTTAGATGATGACGAGCGAAACGAGTTTTGGAAATTCGTGAATCACGGGGGCCTTTCGGACATCTCGGGCTAATGCGCATCCTTCACCTTGTCAGTTATTCTCTCTACAGTGGCCCTTTGCCATCAACCCTTCGGCTTGCCTGTGCGCAGCGCAGTTTGGGGCATGATGTTTGGTTGGCCCATGACACCAAGCGAGGTGCGTTCAATGCATTTGAGGAGTCCGCGGATCCGCATGTGGATGCAGCCTCTATTGCGCCCCCTCAAAAATTGACGCTCTCGGCCAAGTCATCGCCAATAGCGATTTGGCGCGATGTACGCACTTTGAAAAAGCTTCTGAAGCAAGATGTTGATGTGTTGCATGTGCATCTTTCTCACGACCATAGCTTGGCATCCTTCGCTTTGCGTTCTGGTTTTAAGGGTGTGCGTATTCGAACCATTCACGCGGGGCGTTCTTTGGAAAACCGGTTTGGACAAAAGAAGCTGAACCAAAAAGCCGATGGGTGGGTTGTGCGTTCCCAAGAGCATCTTCATCGTTTGCAAGAGCAAATTGGGGTGGCTCGAGAAGACATTGCGATGATTCCTGGCTCTATTGATACAAATTTATTTCGACCCTGCAGTGAGGAGATTCGGGCTGAAGCCCGGGCTAAATTTGGAATACCCTCCGATGCTCAGGTCTTGGGACACACGGCATTGATGGCGGGCCGGGGACAAGAAGAGTTGATTGAAGCGGCCGGTCTTTTAAACCATCCAAAATTGCATCTACTTTTTGTCGGACGCGGCGAAGATGAAGCCAAGGTCAAAGCCAAAGCGCAGGCCAGCCCGGTTTCAGATCGCATTCATTTTACAGGTTATCTCCAAGGCAATGAGCTTTTGGAAGGCTACGCCGCTATGGATGGGGCTTTTAGCGCGCAGGCGGGCAATGACGCTTCGGTGCGGGCAGTGCTTGAGGCAATGAGTTGCGGCCTGCCGGTGGTAGCAGTAAGCGAAGGTGCATTGGGTGAAGTCGTTACCAGGGAAGTTGGCTTTGGCGTTGTCAGTCGAGTGCCTGAAAAGATTGTGTCTGGCTTATCTGCATTTTTAAATCGAGACCAAGCGATGGGAATAAACGCTCGCAAGAAGATGGAAATTGAACGTCCCATAAGTCTGGAAGCTCAACGTACCATTTCCTACTATGAGAATCGGATGAAGCTGAAGTCTTAGTTTCGCATGGAATGAACCGGAGCAGGAATTCTGCCGCCCAGCCCAATGAATTCACTGGGCGAGTGCCGGTTGACATCAATGACAATGCCGTCTCCAAGAAGGCCGCCGTAGGAGACGATGTCTCCAGGGCCTCGGCCAGGAACCGGAAGGAGCCGCGCCGCGGTTGTCTTGTTGTTCATAACCCCGATGGCCATTTGGTCAGCTAAGATTGCGCTGATGACATCCGGTGGCGTATCGCCAGGGATGGCGACCATATCGAGGCCGACCGAGCAGATACTCGTCATGGCTTCAAGCTTGTCCAAGGAAAGTGCGCCAATGCGAACAGCGTCGATCATACCCTGGTCTTCGCTCACGGGAATAAAGGCACCGGAGAGGCCGCCAACATAGCTGGATGCCATAGCACCGCCTTTTTTCACTGCATCCGTTAGCAACATTAAGGCGGCAGTGGTGCCGTGTCCGCCCACGCGCTCAAGACCCATGGTTTGTAGAATATCGGCCACGGAGTCGCCCTCAGCGGGTGTAGGAGCCAGAGACAAATCCACCACGCCGTAATCTACACCCAACCGCTGCGCTACAACTCGGCCGACCAGCTCGCCAGCGCGGGTGCACTTGAAGGCCATGCGTTTGATGACATCGGCGATGTTCCCCAGATCCATGTTCGGTGGTGGATTTTGCATAAGCCGCTTGAGCGCCGAATGCACAACGCCTGGGCCACTGATACCAACGTTTAGGACGGCTTGGGGCTCGCCCACGCCATGCATGGCGCCAGCGATAAACGGGTTGTCTTCAACGGCGTTGCTAAACACAACAAAACGCGCGCAACCTACGCCGTCGGCATCGGCGGTTCGGTGAGCCATCTCAAGAATGGTGTGACCCATGAGGCCGATGGCATCCATGTTGATACCGGCCCGGGTGCTCGCCACGTTGATGGAACAGCAGAGTCTTTCGGTGGCTACAATCGCGTCTGGAAGGCTCTCAATATAGGCGGCGTCGCCTTTAGAGATACCTTTGTGAACCAGGGCAGAGTAACCGGCGATGTAATCAATGCCGATGTCTTTTGCCGCTGCATCCAGAGCTTTAGCGGTTTCCACCATAAGCTTGGGACCACCGCCGCCAGCAACCAGTGCCACGGGAGTTACCGAGACCCGCTTGTTGATGATGGGCATTCCAAGATCTTCTTCTACGCTTTGCGCAGTTTCGACCAGCTTGCTGCCGTATTGAAGGATTCGATTGTAAACGCGATCGGGAAGTCCGGCATCACTTCCGGCAATATCGAAGAGCGAAATGCCTAATGTGGTGGTGCGAATGTCGAAGTTTTCCACTTCAACCATGCGCAAGGTCTCAAAAAGATCGCCTCGGGTTCCGCTATGAAAGTCTGAGCGGCTCATGATTACACGCTATGCATGGCAGCAAGAATATCGTCGTGGAGGGCCACCACATGGATGCCCAATTCCTCGCCGATTTGTGTAAGCCGCTGCTTGAAAGTGTTGAAACGCGATCCTTGGCTGGTGGCCTCAGAGATGTCCACAACAATGATCATGGTGAAGTATTCACCTACGATGGTCTGGCTGATGTCCCTGATATCACCGGCAAATTCGTCGATGGCGGTGGCCAGACGAACTACAATTCCTGCACGGTTACGGCCATTTGCGGTGACGACGACTCGCTCTGGCTGGTTGTGTTGGGGACGAGGGCCCGTGGTGACGGGGCTTTGGCTCAATACGGCAGCCACCTCCTGAGCAACCACCCGTGTGGTTTCAGGATTGAGGGGTCCAAGCTTTTGCATAACCCGGGTAACAATGGCTTCGGCCACTTCTTCGTTCTGATTTACACTCATGGCGGGGAGTCTTAGCACGATCAGGCAGCCGGTGGCGACCCAGGAGAGACGTTGATTCTTATGGTTTTTTGATCTTTTTAATCTTGCAAACCGTGGGTCGTCCGTAATAGACAGGCCCTCACGTCGGGGCGTAGCTCAGCCTGGTAGAGCACCTGCTTTGGGAGCAGGGGGTCGCATGTTCAAATCGTGTCGCCCCGACCACAATTCGAATTAAAGAATGCTCGGTTTTACCGGGCATTTTTTTTGCCTGCTTTCCTCGCCTAAATGCCTATTATTTATCGGTTTTCTAATTCCTGGGCCCGAGTTTTTAACGAAGTGTTCCCGGACGCCATTCACTCTTTGTAATGCATCTATTCAAAGAGGAGTTCGCCGTGATGAAATGGCTAGGCATTGCATGGCTGATGATCTTTACCGGTTGTGGAGCTTCCGTGGTGGACGAAGCAGGGCAATTGGATCTCTTCGCCGGCCCCCATGAAGTGGAATACCACCTGAGTTGGGATACGGAAGGTGTGAAGCTGTCCGGCGATGGCCCAGAGCTCACCAACAACCTTGGCTACGACATTCAATTACGCAGCGGCTATTTGGTGTTCTACAGCACTCAGCTGGTTCCATGTGCAAATGATGAAGAGGCGGAGCTTGCACAGACTGAACACCGTGGCATCGATTGGGGAAGATGGTGGGGACGCCTGATAGGTATCCGAACGGCTCATGCTGGCCACGGTGATGAAGATTTAGATCCTTCGGTGATGGCACAATCGTACATTGAAAATTTGGGCGCACCGGAATCCATGACTTTAGGAAGCCGGACCATTGAAGGCACACGTTACTGCCAGGTTCATTATCTGGTGGCGCGGGGAGGCGCCGAAACCATCGGTTTGCCCGAGGACCAGGATATGGTTGGCGCAAGTCTCTTTATGGAAGGGACTTGGACTTTGGACGGTATGCAGCCTCAGCCTTTTACGATTTTAAGCTCTGCGGCTTATGGGACCATGACCCAGCTTTACTCTGCCTCTGATTACGGAGTGCCGGATAAAGAGTTTGAATTGAACGCCAGTGAGGCCGGCGCAAGGGTTGAAATTGAGCGCAGTTTGTACGGTCTTTTCGAAGATTTAGATTTTGAGACCATGACGGATACGCAGCTGGGACGACAGGTGTTGCAAAATGCCATCGAGTATTCTCGTATTCATGTGGAGGCCATTCCCTAAAAATCGTTCGGCTTGGATTTGAGGTCAGGCATCCCTATATTACGGAGCACCTAAAACCTGGAGGAGACATTTGTGATGTCAAAGCTTCGTCTGATTCAAGTAGCCACGGCCTTCTTTATTTCTGCCCTTTCCCTGCCAGTCATGGCTCAAGATTTGGTTGGGAAAAAGGCCCCTGATTTTTCCCTGGTTGACCAAAATGGCAAAACCCACAAGCTTTCTGATTATGCGGGTAAGAATGTGGTTTTGGAATGGACCAATCCGGGATGTCCCTTTGTCGTTCGTCATTACGAAGCCGGTACCATGAAAAATCTAGCCAATGCTTCGGCCGCAGACAGCGTGGTTTGGCTTGCGGTGAACTCATCTCATTTTACAACCGTCAAAGAGAGCACGGAATGGGCCAAAAAGCATGGCCACACTTTCCCGACTCTGCATGATGCCGATGGCAAAGTGGGCAAAGCTTACAACGCGGTGACCACACCCCACATGTATGTGGTGGATGGCAAGGGAATGGTTGCTTATGAAGGAGCCATTGATTCTGACGCATGGGTAAAAGATGCCAAAGCCACCAATTACGTTGCTGCAGCTCTGGCAGATCTTAAAGCGGGCCGCTCGGTGGCGAAGCCATATGTAAAGCCATACGGCTGCAGCGTGAAGTACAAGCGCTAAGATTGACTCTAGAATGTAGGGTCTTATCTATCTGGATAAGGCCCGTTTCTGAATTCTTGAAAATACCGGAGAGACAAGTTGGCGTGCGCGGGCTTGAGCCAGTTGTTTTTGAACTGGCAGCATTTCTTCTGGATTGAGTACCAACGTCAGTGAAGCAAGTGCGACCTTTTCGTGGGGTAATGCACTTGGTCTATCGATGCGTTTGACCAATGCATCTCTAACCTGAATTTGAATCAGTTTATCATTCTCCAGTGGATTCGCTTTTTGAGCCGCTCGGTTGGCGAGGTGTCCCAGGGCATGAATCACAGTTTTGTGAAGTTGGATGTTAGCGGATTGTTGGAGCATGGCCTGCAAAGCATGAAAGGCACCCAGCTGCCGAGTTTTACCCAGTCCAATGATGGCGGACTCCTGAATGCGACCGGTGGCTGTTTCGGCGATGACTTTGAGCTGAGCCACGCCCTGAGCGTGCCGTGCGAGGCGGCCATAAAAAACACAAAGCGGGGCTCGAATGCCTACGAAGTCGTCACTGCCTAGGGCAAATGCAAGAGCTGCCTCGGCATGAGGTGTATGCCGGTGGGCCAGAGCCGCGGCTGCTCCAACCTGGAGAGCATCCAAGACTCGCTTTTGCCAAGACAGTTTTTGGGCATCACTCATTTCTGCCGGAAACGTTTGCGCTGGTACCAAATGGAGAGACGGTTGAAGAAGAGCTTCAAGGAGCACACCCTCGTGGATATCCATGCGCTTGATGGCTCTGGCAGCCGTTGGTTTTTGAACGCGCGCTTTGAGGTAGTTGCTTGGGGCTAAGTCCTCTAAGTTCTGCAATTTTAGATAGTCTGTTTTGTGGTGCGTCTGCGCTTCGCTGATGATGGCGCTGAGGTCCGCAGGTATGGCAGCAGAGGCTGGAGCACTTAGCGAGATAAACAAGATGGTTGCGATTAAGAATTTGATGCTATTTTT
>CAZZDT010000216.1:0-6352 GCA_964652435.1 uncultured Bdellovibrionales bacterium | reverse complement strand
CATGCGGGCATCGCCGTCATTGAAGAGCCGCTCTGCCAATATCCGACCCGCCTTAATCGCCACTGGCGTAAGCATAGGCCGCAGGGTGACATCCCCAATCGCAAACACACCTGAGACATTCGTTTCGTCGTCATCTGTAACGGTAATGGCACCTCGGTCATCCTGTTTCACGCCAATGGTTTCAAGCCCGAGCCCATCGGTATTAGGTTTTCGTCCGGTTGCGACCAGCGTGACGGCATCCGCAGATGCCATTGAGTCCCCAAGCTCTTCGCCGCGAAAGTAAACCTGAAGCTCAGTGTCGACTTTCTCTATTTTTTGAATATCGACACCCTTAATGATTTTCATGCCGCTCTTAACCATAGAGGTCTCAAGGTGCTCTGCTATTTCCTGATCAAATTGGCGAAGGATCTGGCTTCTAACCAAGAGAGTAGTCTGTGTCCCCAAACCCTGGAGGGCACATGCAAGCTCAAGTGCGATGTATCCACCACCGATCACCACCGCGCGTTTGGGCTGCTCTTGAACGGACCAAAACCCGTCACTGTTGATGGTGTGCTCAATTCCCGGGATCTCGGGCATCATGGGCGCGGCACCCGTAGCGATCACAACCTTAGGAGCGCGCAGCGTCTGCTCACCAACTTGAATACTTTCTGGCGTTAGGAAGCGGGCGTGCCCCTCAAACAAGGTCACGTTGGCCTTGGCTAGATTGCGCTGATGCATGGCCTCCAGGTTGGCGACCACATTGTCACGCATAACACGCAATCTTTCCCAGTCGATGGGGCCAGATTGGTCTTTCCAGCCGTAATCCAGGGCGATCTCTCTGGCGTGCCCGAGCTGACTGGCATACACCATGAGCTTTTTTGGAATACAGCCCCGAATAACGCAGGTTCCGCCGACCCTCGATGTCTCTACAATTGCGACCTTGGCCCCATGCGCGGCTGCCCGCTTGGAGGTAGCCAGGCCGCCGCTGCCGGCGCCGATAACAATGAGATCAAATTCGTGATTGGTGGTGGGATTAAGCATCATCCAGCCTCTCAAAACGGTGAGTTACTTGCTTTAAACAGAAATCTAAAGAAAAATTAATATATTGAACGAACTTGGAATTGAAGGCTAAGGCTGAGAAAGGCTGGGGTATGTCGGAAGAAGACAAGCCCAAAGTACGCGCTAGGTCGCATGCAAAAGCCAAGGGTGGCAAGAAAAAGGGCACGAAGAAGAAGAGTGCCACCAAGAAGAGTGCGCCCAAGAGCCGCAAAGGCGGTAGCGCGGCCGGCGTCCTCTTGGGCTTGGTCGTCGTGGGTGCCGCCAGCTGGTTCGTGTTCGGAAATCCAGCAATCGTCCCGAAAAAGAAGCCGCCCGCAAAACAAAACATTGCGAAGGCCATGAAGACAGGTAAGCCTGATCCGGCTCGCGTGATGGTCCTGAGGGCTCTTACAGCAATTCGCCCCTACGTCGAAGACTGTTATCGATACGCCCTCGCCAAATCCAAGGGCCTAGAAGGGGTCGTTGTGGTTGAGTTTATGGCTGATTGGGAAGGTAAAAAGGGTTTTATCTCAGAGGCACATATTATGGAGCCTCGCGGCGGACCACCGGTACTGGAGGAATGCCTGACGGAGACCGTATCCGATATCCCTTTTGTGGCCCCCAAGAAGCTTAAAAATGGCCAGCAGCGGGTCGTATTTCCCTTTGCTTTTGATACTGTCCGCTCTGAGAGGACAGCGAAAAAGAAATAGGCAGCCACGCCTATGCGCTGAAACCGCGGCACATGGTTTCATCCGAAGAAATTTCCGACTGGTATAAGCGGTACGGACCAGCGCTGTATCGTCGCGCTTTTTCGCTTCTGGGGGTTCAGTCGGAAGCCCATGAAATCGTTCAGGAAACCTTTCTTCAGTTCTGGTCGGGGCGTTCCCGATTTAGAAAAGCGAGCTCAGGGTTCACATTTTTGTACCGTATAACGACTAACCTATCGATAGACCGCTTGCGGCGACGAAAAACGGCAGGACTCCAGATGGATTACAACGATGAGCTTATGCATCGACAGCCTTCAGAAGTAGCGCGCCTTGAAGCGGCTTCTGAATTGTCGGTGGTATTGGACGGCCTCGATGACGAGCTGGTCACCATCGCGGTTATGAGCCACTTAGATGGCCTGACACAAGAAGAGATCGCAGAATCCATCGGCGTTTCCCGTCGTACCATTGTGAAAAGGCTTAAGAAGTTTGCATTGCATGCATCGAAGGTGGAAGGCAGAAAAACCGGAGGAACTGCATGAGTCGCGTGACCGACATTATGCTCGAGCGATACTTGGCTGAAGATCTCGAGCCTCGGCAAAGGGACGCAATAGCGGCTGCGATAGCCCAAGACCCGGCTCTTGCGGCGCGGCTTGAAGCGCTTAAGGTGGCCAGCGCCTCGTACCTTGAAGAACGACCTGCGGATGTCTTCACGCGAAGACTTCAGGGACGAATGGACGCCCAACCACCAAAAAGGTCTCCGTGGTGGCACAGCCTACAGCAATTCTCGACTGCCATGGCGCTGGTGTGCCTGTGTGGCGTCACATATTGGTTAACAATGGGAGCAGAGAGCCTTGGACCTGCAACCCTTGATGTGGTCGTTGAAGACACGATGGTGTCGGCCATAAAGCCTAAAGAGGTATCCACAGAGCCCAGGGCCCCCGCACCGGACCGAGATATTAGCGTCCCGGACAGAGCTCTTGCCAGGCAAGCTCCGGCGGCAACAGGATTGAAGCAAGCTTCAGAGCCCAAAAGTCATACCCTAGGTCAACCAAAGGCATCACCTAAGCCGACGAGGCAGAAAAAGGCGAAAAGGGCCGCTTTGCCAAGACCGGAGCCCAAAATGGCGGCTAGGGCAGTGCCCGCGCAAACTGCGGAGAGTAGGGCGGAAGCCACACCGGCGGCTCCCAGTGAGCAAGGAGCTTTCCGCTCCCGTATCATGATGCGAAAAACAGCAAGCTTACCTTTTGAAATCCGGGTCAAAGATCCGCAAGGACGCTTAAGGCCCGCCAGTCGACCCTTGAAGATAAGGAAAGGTGACTCTCTGGTCTTCAGGTCGGAATTAGAAGATGGCTTCTATTATAGTATGGGAGCCACCCAGCAAGGTGTCTCTGAACCAGTTTTAGGGCTTAGCCCACCCGAATTGATTCATTCTGAAATGCCTATCCAGTTACCAGTTAAGATGGATGGCCCAGTCACTTTCTGGGTGTTCACGAGCAAGCACTCGTTTTCTACTGAAAAGATTCTTTTCGATGGATTTTCTTTTCGCTCCCAGGATGAGAAAATTCAAAACTCGGCGTTTTTTGCAATATTTTTAAAATAATTCCATTAAATGTACATTGTTTTATTTCAGGCACTTAGGTCCCTTAAAATCATTTTTTACGCCTTTTTTGAAATATACTGAAACGATATATTCGGAATATTATTGACGGTGGATTCTATGGAATGTACCGTTTGTTTATGGCGTTATTGACCGCAGCAGAGATACGAAAACTAGAACGACAGTATGAGGCTGGCGTGAGTTCTTCGGCTATTGTTGAGATCTTTCAGAGCAAAGGTGAGCGGTTCAGTGAAGCTACGTTGCGCAAATACGTGCAGCTTAATCTTTTGCCGAAATCGCGCCGGGTGGGTACGCGAGGAAAGCATAAGGGCTCCAGCGGTGTTTATCCGGTGTCAATCATCGGTCTGATCAACGAGATCAAGCGAACACTCGCGGCCGGAGCCACATTAGATGAGATTCGATATACCAGTGTAGGGCTCGTTGGGGAGGTCCACGCACTACGCAGAGTGGTTCAGGAGACCACTGCTCGATTTGGCGAAGCCATTGAGAAGCAGGACGATGCACGGCATCGCGCGGCACTCCTGAAAGCTCTGGATAAACAAAGCAAGGCGTTAAGCAAGCAAATCGAGGAGCTCGAGGAGTTGGCCAATCGCCTTAAGGGCGTCGGTGACGGGGATTAGTCAGAACAAATAGATAGACGTAGATCCGAAAGGGCTACACACAACTAGAATATGAATCGATCCCTTAGTGGGATTACCTTTTACCAGCCAGGTTTGCGGAGGACCTTGGCTACACTTAGGAGGGGTTATGGCGTTAAAAGCTTCAAGGGATGCGCGTGCCGAGAAGCAGCTCGAGTCGACAGTCAGGTCCGGGGGGGCCTCAGGACTGCGCGGCCGTGCGAAGCCGAAAACGATTTCGAGACGTGAAATGCAGCGAATGCAAAAACGTCGAGAAAAGGCCGGTGATTTATTGGAAATCATTCCATACGAGCGTCCATCAAAGCGTTCGGAATGTGCCAGTGGACCGAGGCCGTGCTTGTTTGTGGCTTGTAAGTATCACCTTTATCTCGACGTGAACCCAGAGACGGGCTCCATCAAGATGAACTTTCCGGATCTTGAGCCATGGGAACTCGAGGAGACCTGCGCCTTGGATATTGCAGAGCGCGGCGGAGTGACCCTCGAAGAGGTTGGCGCAATTCTGAACCTGACCCGCGAACGTGTTCGCCAAGTAGAGGTTTCAGGCCTAACCAAGATGCATGAAGTGAGTGAAGAGCACGAACTCGATGCATTTATGGGCTGGGAAATCGGTCAAGACCGTACCGGCTAATCGCATGTCTGGGGTCGTTCGGCCCCTCATTGCATCGCATCACCGTGGCCGATGTTAGATAAACTCTCTTGGCGAGTTCTCGTCGTTATTCCTGCATACGTTTTGGTTCCATGGCTACCGCTTCGTGGACCTTTTGATTCCAGCGATATCATTCCGACCTTGGGCGGGCTTGCTGCCCTGGTTGTTTTACTTGGAAAGCTTCGGTCCCTAAAGTCGGCGGCATTTCCTTGGGCATGCCTTGTCATGCTGGGCTTGCTGATGACCCTTAGTCACGGGGTTCAACACGGTTTCTTGACGGATCCAAGCGTGGTCGCTCGTACGTTGGGGCGCATGGGCTTGTTCGCATTGGTAGGCGCAGCTCTTTACCTGGGTCGCTCAGACACAAACCATCGGGGCGTTCTTTACTGCTTTGCCGGTGTGGCCCTCTTTGAGGCCTTGTTTGGCGCTGGGGCTGCTCTCGTAGGTTATTCAGGGCCCTATGGCCTAGGAGTCGTGGACTATCCTGCTGGCCATTTTCCGGCCGAGGGCTGGGGTAGGGCTCAGGGGACATTTGGCGGTGTCGTGCAGGCCGATGAACTTTTTGTAAACCGAGCCAATTTTTATTCAGCTTACTTGATGATTGCGCTCTTTGTGGTCCTTAAAGCCTTTGCTGGGAATTTCAAGGCGCAACTTGTAGGCGTGGTTGTGATGATGGCCGGGATCTTAGCTTCTGGATCCCGTATGAGCCTTCTGGCAGCCCTAATCGGTTTAAGCGTTTACGGATTGGTCCGTAAAGGCGGCCTTACGTGGTTAATCGCAGCGGCCGGAACCTCTCTCTTGGCGTTGGCGGTGCCATCGGTCCGAAGCCGTTTTACCAGCGGTCTCTCAGATCGGCTGACATTATGGGAGCAAGCCATCTCAGTTGTCCAGACATCGCCATGGCTTGGGGTAGGGGACGGTCGCTATTTACAGGTCTTAAAGACGCTGCCCGAGTTCACGGATCCCATTCTTCAAACACCTCATCATTCAATTCTCTTTGCGGCGGCCTCTTATGGAGTTTTGGTGGCGGGTTGTCTTGCTTTGCTTTACGGCGGTTTGGTCTGGCGTGGCGTGCGCGCCCGGACCACCGAACCTTTGCTTATTGCACTCACTGCGGCTTTTGTTTGCCATGATATGACCAATAACCTCTTCTTTGTTCCAGAGGTTGCGCTGGCTTTCTGGATTGCCTGGGCCTTGCTCGTCCCGAATGTGGATGAAGCCCATGATTAGTGTCCTGGTTGTGCACTATAATCGTCCTGACTTACTGGAGGTCTGCCTCGAGTCCCTGCGCGATGCGGAAGATGTGGTGGTGGTAGACAATGGGTCCCTGGTGCCATCGGACCAAGAGAATTTCCGTTCTAAGTATCCCTTCGTCGAGTGGGCCTTTTTGCCAGATAATCAAGGGTTTTCCGCCGGCGTCAATCACGCCGCTCGGCTCGCAAAAGGTGATTACTATCTGCTTCTTAATCCCGATACGTGCTGGGCAGGCCATAGTTTTGATGATCTGGAGCAAGCCTTCGAGAAGCACAGTGCGGGGATTCTGGGCTTGAGGCAGATATCCGCGAATGGAAGCTTGCAGCTCTCTATAGGCTGGGAGCCGACTCTAAGCTCTGAAGCATTTCGGAAGGTGCTGCAGGATGGGATCGATTCGGATGCCTCGTGGGCCAATCGGATTCTGCACTATGTGCAAGGGCAGTCGAAACCCGTTACCTGGGTTGCAGGTTCC
>CAZZDT010000215.1:0-6354 GCA_964652435.1 uncultured Bdellovibrionales bacterium | reverse complement strand
ATTGGTTTGATGCTGAGGGAACGGGGCCAATGGCTGAAAAGGGAACAACTTACGGATGGGGTTGTGTTTATCCCAATCGCGTCATTCAAGGTGCAATTGATTCAGCGCAGAGTATTTTGCCTGAACACGAGAAATCGGTGGTTGATGCGGTGAGAAACCGCGCTGCGTCTGCTTTTGATGAGCTACAAAAAGCCGAAGCCAATCAGTCCAAATAGCGTTTAACGATTGGGTCCAATTTCTGACGTGTCTCTGCAGGAATAATCTCAGGATTGGTCATGATGGCGTGAGCCAAGGCATCATCGCAAGGAGATGTGGTTTCTTCCGGTACTTTAGCCAGTTCCGGAATAAGATGCTTGAGAACACGTTTTACGTTTGAAGTATTACGCTGCAAAATTTCTACGACAGATTCCACATTGACGTTTTCTTCTTCTTCGTGCCAGCAATCGTAGTCTGTCGACAAGGCCAGCGTTGCGTAGCGAAGCTCCGCTTCTCGTGCCAGCTTCACTTCAGGGCAAGCAGTCATTCCAATGATGGATACGCCCCATTGACGGTACATATTGGATTCAGCCCGTGAGGAAAAAGCGGGACCTTCCATGCAGATATAGGTTCCACTCTCGTGAAGGGTAATATCGCAGGCTCGGACGCTTTCGGCCACTTTAGCTCTGAGCACGGGGCAAACAGGGTCCGCCATGGATACGTGAGCGACGATGCCTTCTCCAAAAAACGTTTGGGTTCGGCCTGAGGTTCGGTCGATGAATTGGTCAGGAAGAACAAAGTGTCCCGGAACAATTTCTTGACGCATCGAACCTACTGCGGAAACAGAGAGAACCCATTTGGCACCCATGTGTTTCAGTGCCCAGATATTGGCTTGATAGGGAACTTCACTGGGAAGATGCTTATGGCCACGTCCATGCCGCGGGACGAAGATAAGATTGGCGCCACCGAGTTTTCCGGTGATTAATTTATCGGAAGTGGGTCCAAAGGGTGTTTCAACCGTGACCTCTTTGACGTCTTCCATTCCTTCAAGCTCATAAAGGCCACTGCCACCGATGATTGCAATTGTACTCATTGACGTCTCACTTTCTTAAAGCATTACTTCGAGTTTGAAATGAAGTGACCAGTAGGTGTGCCCTTGGTCGCGAAACCGAAAGCCAATTTGGTCGTAGGAAGATTGGGTGCTGCATTTATCGCCGGCACTGTTTCCACACCAGTATGGGTTTAGGTTATCGGCTCCGTCGTCTTCGTTAACCTGGTTGTCACCATTGGCGTCATTGCCAATATTTTCGTTGGTGAGAAAGTGCTTGCTGCGACCACCCATCTCAAAGCTTGCTACCAACTTGATGTACTCGATGGGTTGGCCGATGAATGAAATGTTGCCGCCCAAGTCTAGGAACTGGTCTGTGTAAGTGAGCTCTTCTAGGGGGTCCGTGAGAAGAGAGTAGTTACGGCCTTCAGAGTGGAAGGTTGCGCGCATTCCAATATCAATGGCGAAACGCTGTCCTTCTTTTAGCTCTTCGTAAGGTACGACTTCTAGACCGGCCGTTAGTTTGGCGCGGTGACTTGGCTTCATGCCGAAAGGGTTACCGGGTTTTTCAAGCAGCGGCTCTTCCGCGATGCCTCGGTCTGGCAGGGGCAGAATATATGCAATGCTAAAATAGGGGTCGAGATACCCACGGCGATAAATCTTTGGGTCGATTCCAATAAGTCCTAGGTTGGCTACCCGCTTAGACAATGCGGTACCGAAGGTAAGGTAATGAACGCCTGTCCCAACGGGGCGAGTGGATGAACCGGTGTGCTCTCCCGGACGATAGACATTTGCCGTCCATGGCATGGCCCAACTGAAAAACATAATCCAATTTGGTTTGGTGTGGTCACGCTCATCATTGAGGGGTCCATAGCGAAGTCCCAATTCGAGATTTCCTACACCCGCATGTTTGTAATCCGCTGGCACGTCAAAGAGGGTATCGCTTGCTTGATTGGTGTTGGGGTCAATTGTGCTTTGAGCGGGTGTGATGCCATCAGCGTAATCGAAGGAGAGGCTTTGCTGTACGATGATGGGCAAGCGCAGAGTAAAAGAGAGATCTTTGAAGAGGCCTATCTCACCATCGATGTTGAGGGTTGATGTGCTTTTTGTCCAGGCCAGCTCTTCTACCGGGTCACAATTGGTTGGATTGTTTTGATTACAGTCACTGGATTGTCCCATGGCTTCGCGAGCAATGAATCCGCTTTCGTAACGAAGGACGAAGCTGGTGGATACATATGCATCAAAGATATCACTTTTGCTGTGGTCTCCGATCTTGATGGTATCTACCGCATCCGCAATATCTGTTATTTCGGCGGCAAAGCTTGGCAGCGGTGCCAAAAGCATGAGTACCAAAATAGTTGTGGTCCAGGTATTTGTATTGTTCATCCAAAACCCTCCGAAGTCGGTGGTGAATGGTTGTTAGCTAGCGCTGACGGGTCTGATGGTCAAGTCGGACTAAGACTTGCTTTCTGGTTCTCTAAGTCCAAACTCTTTCATCTTGTTCTGTAGGCCTTTGCGACTGATCTGGAGCAAATGCGCTGCGCGGGTTACATTGCCCCGTGTTTCATTCAGCGCTTTGATGATGAGTTCACGTTCGATTTCAACGGTGGCTTGTCGCACGATATCTTTCATAGAAGTTTGTCCAACTTCCATGTTGGTCACGGCGGTTTGTTTTGCACTCTCGGCCACGCTTGGATCCGTTCGTCCGGCTTGTGTACCGCGAAGGGGTTCTGGCAAATCCGATACTTCAATTCGGTCTGCTTCGGCGAATAGAACCGTTCGCTCGACTACGTTTTCAAGTTCGCGAATATTGCCGGGCCACGCATAGCCGGTGAGAACGGCCATGGCCTCTGGACTGATTCCGCTGGCGTTTCGCCCAAGCTTTTCATTGTATTTGTCGATAAATGCGCTCACGAGCAAAGGAATATCGTCGCGGCGATCGCGCAGCGCGGGCAATTCAATCGGTACAACATTGAGTCGATAATAGAGGTCTTCCCGGAAATTTCCCTGAGCAATTTCATCGGGAAGATCGCGGTTGGTTGCGGCAATCAGGCGTAAATTCACCTTAATGGTATTCACTCCACCTACACGCTCAAACTCGGATTCTTGGAGCGCCCGCAACAGCTTCACTTGCATGGCTGGGGGTATTTCACCGATTTCATCTAAGAAGAGAGTTCCACCATCGGCCAATTCAAAACGGCCAGGTTTGGAACCCACTGCGCCGGTAAACGCGCCTTGCTCGTAACCAAAGAATTCACTCTCCATCAGTTCTTTGGGAATCGCGGCACAGTTAACTTTGATGAAAGGTTCATCGGCTCGCCCTGATTGTTTGTGGAGGGCTGAGGCAACGAGCTCCTTACCTGTTCCAGATTCACCGGTGATCAACACGGTGGAGGGAGTGCCGGCAACTTTTTCAATTAAATCAAAGACTTTCTTCATACCCGTGGATTGCCCAACAATTTCATAGCGTCGGGTAGGGTCCAATGAGCCGGTTTGTTCTGCCAGTTGAATTTCTCTTAGAGCAGAGGCTTTACGCACGGCTGCTTGTAATTCAGTTTGGTCGAAAGGTTTGGTGATGTAGTCGGCAGCGCCTGCTTTAAGCGCGCTGACGGCAGTGTCTACACTTCCGTGTGCGGTAATGACGATCACCGGTAAAGTGGAATCCCGGTGTTTTACTTTTTGGAGCAGTTCAAGCCCGGTCATACCCGGCATCTTGAGGTCTGTGATGAGAACATCTACTTCACCGCGGTCTACCTCTTGGAGAGCGGTTTCACCATCGGGGACCGCTACCGCATCGTGCCCGTCTTTTTTTAGTAATGTTGTCAGGACCTTACGAAGATTTGCCTCGTCATCTGCGATCAGTACATTTGCCACTGTTTCACCGTCTTTGTATCGTCGTTAGTAAAGGTTTATGTCTGCTCTTGCTTCTTGAGTCTGGCGGATATCAGAATTATGTGTGCAATGCGACGGTCAGAAGCAGTTGAAGCTTATTGGGGAGTGATTGAGTTGTGAGTGATGCCGATTGGTTGAATCAGGTACCGGTGTTGAAACCGGACGTGAACCTGACCCAAATGAAGCTCGAGCCCATCGATGGGTATGTTCTGTCGAGAATCGATGGGGTTTCGGACGTTCGGGTCCTGGCGGATGTGGTCGCTATGCCACCGGAGCAACTTTACAATCGTCTCAGCCGTTTGAGTGCTCAGGGAGCCATGAGCTGGAAAAAGGCGAAACCTCAGCCCGCTGCACCACCGGCTCGAGAGCAAATTGACTTAACACCAGATGAGCGAACGCAGATTATTTCCGCCGAAAAGCTGGTAAGTAGCTATACTTACTGGGAACTTTTGGGTGTAGGCTCAGATTACGATGCTTCTCAACTCAAGCAGCGGTGGTTTGCGGTCTCTCGGCTTTATCATCCAGATCGATTTTTTGGACGTAAGCTTGGTGACTATCAAGAGCGGTTGGACTTTATATTTCAGCAGGTCAAAGCCGCGTATGAAACCCTGCAAGATACTGGAAAAAAAGAGGAATATTCGAAAACACACCCGGCGCCCAAGCGAGCTGAAGAGTCGGTTTTAACCCGTTCGGTGGATGAGATGCGCGCCCTGAGCAATCAGCCGAATCGTGTGGCCGAAAATGAAAAGGCTTATCGGCTTGAAGCCCGTCGCCAAGAGATTATGTCTCAGCGCAAGCGAAAGAAGAATGTCCAAAATACTGAGGATAATCAGGCCATTGGGCGAAAATTATACGAAGAGGGGCTCAAAGAACTGCGCTCCGGTGATTCGGAAGCCGCTGCAAAAACCTTTAAGATGGCAGTCACTTACGACCCCAGTGTGGACGAGTACAAAACGTTGCGCGACGAGGTCTCTCGTCAGGCTGAGACCGAGCGGGCGCGGCGTTTGGCTGCTCGGGCCGATGACGAATTGGATATGGGTTTTGCGGCGACGGCTGCTCGACGATTTGCTGAGGCTTCAGACTTGATGCCGACCATGGGGAGCTATGCGGTCCGAGCATCTCAAGCCTTTATGGCTGCCGGTGATGTGGAAATGGCGGCAGAATATGCTGACCGAGCGGTAGCGGGATCTCCCAATCGACAAGAATTTCGGCTTGCGGCTGCCGCTGCCTTTCAGGCTGCGGGTCAACCGGACATCGCACGAGAGCATTTGATGGCGGTCGCTTCCTTGGACGCAGAGGACGACCGTGCTAAAGAAATGCTAAGGGAACTTGATGCGTCCATGTCTCGCAAACGGTCGTAATGGACTGTTTTGCGTAGATTTTTAAAAGACTACAACGCATCCCTATTTGGCTTTGACTCATGTGTGAAAGCGTGTGGTTTGGATGGTTGCATGGTCGACAATTCATTGGGCTGTCTCTACTCAGGAGGTAGGGCGTCGTGTCTGATGTGGTCATTGGTATAGATCTCGGAACGACCAATACCTGTGTCGCGGTCATGGAAGGTGAGTCCCCGCGGATCATTCATAGCCGCGAGGGTCATAACACCATGCCTTCCGTGGTGGCTTATGTGGAAACCGGTGGTGAGCTGGTCGGGCATTTGGCAAAACGCCAAGCTGTTACCAACGCCATGAATACCGTCGGTGGGGTCAAACGGCTTATTGGCCGTCGATACCATAGCACTGAAGTTCAAGAAGCACTGTCTCGTTTAAGTTATCACTGTGTTGAAGGTCCGCATGGAGATGTGCGCGTGGTCTTTGGGGGAGAAGAACTTGCTGTTCCTCAAATCTCCTCCAAGATTTTATTGGAAGCGAAGAAGATTGCGGATCAGGCTTTGGGTCAGGATGTGACCCGAGCTGTGATTACCGTTCCCGCGTACTTTAATGACAATCAACGTCAGGCCACTCGAGATGCCGGTCAAATTGCTGGCCTTGAAGTATTGCGCATTATTAACGAACCAACTGCGGCAGCCTTAGCATACGGCTTTAAGAAGGGCTTAAATCAAAAGACCGTTGTCTTTGATTTGGGTGGTGGTACGTTCGATATTTCAATTCTCGAAATAGGACAGGAAGTATTTGAAGTTCTTTCGACCGCAGGAGATTCGTTCTTGGGCGGTGAGGACTTTGATGATCGAGTTATTGATTGGTTGGCAAAGACCTTTGAAGAAGAGAATGGTGTCGATTTACGTAAAGACAAGATGTCTTTGCAGCGTCTGAGAGCCGCGGCTGAGCAAGCGAAGATTGAATTGAGCGAAGCGGAATCTTCCGAGATTAATTTACCTTTTATTCATTCGTCACCGCAGGCTGGTGCGCTCCATGTACAGCAGTTGCTCACGCGCGATGTCTTTTATGAACTTGTAGACGATTTGATTCGCCGAGCCC
>CAZZDT010000214.1:0-6357 GCA_964652435.1 uncultured Bdellovibrionales bacterium | reverse complement strand
CAGCATGTTCAAGTGGACAAGAAGCTTATTCTATTTCCATCATGCTCAAAGACGCTCTCAAGCAATTCGAAGGCTGGAAAATTAATATTCTGGCCACCGATATCTCACCAAGCCTGATCAAAAAGGCTAAGTCAGGTATCTTTTCGCAAACCGAAGTGAACCGGGGCCTGCCCGCAAGTCTGCTTTTGAAGCACTTCGACCGCGAAGGAACCATCTGGAAAATTCACAACGAACACATTGAGAATATCCGTTTCGAAGTATTCAACCTTATGAATGATTGGGATGACCTTCCCACCTTTGACATCATTTTGATGCGTAACATCCTAAGCTACTTTCCTGACGACACTAAAATCTCAATTTACGACAAGCTTTATGAACACATGCATCCAGAAACTTATCTCTTCCTAAGTGCTAATGAAGCACCCGCCGATGGAGACCGGTTTTTCCTGCTTAAAAGCACAGAAAAAGATGCATGCTTTCAACTGAAGACAGAGGAACCAGAGGAATCAGAGGAAAGCGAAGCGCCCAACGAAAGCTCAGAGACTAAGCCCAGTGAAGATGCTCAAACCGAGCAATCCGACCCTCCGCCAGCTTCAGCGGAGACGTCTCAAGACGCGGTTACAGAAAAGCCAAGCCCAGAAGAGCCTAAGCCAGCCACGAAAGAGGTAGCACAAACGAAGGCAGATCTCGCACCTGCACCTGCACCTGCACCGGCTCCGGCTGCTCCTGCTCCTGCTCCTGCTCACAATCTAAGCAGTGAAATCGAAGATTATGATGATATCGAAGATCTAGATGACGACTTAGGTGCAGATGATGACATGATTGAAGAAGTTTAAAGCTATTCACACTGGTCGCCAGCCATTAATCTTTGCTAGAGCGACACCAAGATGACCAAAACGGGCAACATAACTGAGCAGATCATCCGTAAAGCCGACGATCTGGGCTTTCTCAGAATAGCCATTACACCAGCTACCGACCTTCCCCGTGGTGATTCGGCCCTTCAGAATTGGTTAGAAAGCGACTTTCACGGCTCTATGGATTTTATGGCCAAACATGGCCGCCGTGATGACCCACAAAAAGTGCTCGAGGGCGCGAAAACATTAATCGTAGCCGCTCTCCCCTACGACAGCTCCCACCCATTACAAACCATCGAACCTTCAGGCCGGCCTAAAGGCTTTGTTGCCCGCTATGCTCGCGGACGTGACTACCACGAAGTCTTACGGGAGAAACTTCTTGCCCTTGGTGAGGCTTGCTCGCAAATCGTCGGTCGCCCGGTGATCTCACGACCATGTATCGACACAGCACCTTTATTGGAACGCGAATATGCATCCCAAGCGGGCTTAGGCTTCATCGCCAAAAGTACTATGCTGCTTATCCCCGGCTTCGGTACCTATTTTTTACTCGGAGAACTTCTCCTAGATATAGAGCTGCCCCCCACTGAGCCCATCAGTCCTAAATGTGGACGTTGCACAGCTTGTTTAGACGCTTGTCCTACCGGTGCCTTCGTTTCCGAACGGGTTCTGGATGCTCGCAAATGCGTCTCGTATTTCACCATTGAGTACGATGGCATCATTCCACTGGAATATCGAAAGCCCATGGGCAACATGGTTTTTGGGTGCGATATTTGCCAAGAGGTTTGTCCTTATAATCTTTCCAAAAAAGAAAAGCCTGTGGCACCCGAGTTTGCTCCCAAAGCTGAGCTTGAAGAGCCCGATCTAATCGACCTTTTGCAGATCACCTCAAGTCACCACCGCAAATTAGTAAAGGGAACAGCTCTGAGGCGAGCACCTAGAAAGCAGCTGATGCGCAATGCAGCCATCGCATTGGGCAACTCAAACAATCCCGCAGCAGTAGAGCCATTGAGTGATGCCTTACACAACAACATGTATCCGATTGTTCGCGGCCATGCCGCCTGGGCACTGGGAGAACTCGATGCTCCCCACACCGAAGAAACTCTGACTAAGGCATTGAGCCTAGAAGAAGATGAATCGGTTCGCTCCGAAATCAGTGACGCTATTCAGCGACTTCAAGATAGAAACCATGAACGAACATCTAAATAACGAACCAAGGGTCATGTGCTACAAATGCTTTCGGCCTGATGCACATTGTATTTGTTCGATGGTTCGCCCCGTTGACAACGAAACGGGCATCATCATTTTGCAGCATCCTGCAGAAAGAAATCATCCGTTTGGCACGGCGCGTATTGCTACACTTTCACTCGCAAGTATCCGTATGGAAACCGCGTGGCCGGAGTTTGCTCGTAAAGAAGAGCTGGAAGAAAGCTTCCCTAAAAATGTAGGCATCCTTTACCCAGCAAGCGATGCCATCGACTTAGAGGATTGCAGTCCAGCCAATAAACCCGAACATCTCATTGTGCTAGATGGGACATGGAACACAGCCAGAACCATATACAATAGCTATCCCAAATTGAGAAAACTGCCGCACTATAAGCTAACGCCTCGCGCCGCCAGCGGCTATAAAATCCGAAAAGCCCCTAAGTCGGAGCACCGTTCGACAATCGAAGCCATATGGCAAGCTCTCACCATCCTTGAGCCGGATAACACAAGCGTGCACTACCTTATCGACGCATTCAACGAGATGATTGAGCAACAAATCAAATATCAGAAGACACATCCTCCTGGACCTAGAAAGCGTAGCGGAAAAAAACCACCTCGAAAGCCACTGCCCACTGGACTCTCCTCTGACTTCGATAAACTCGTGGTTGGATATGGTGAATTCTTTCGAGCCCCGAAAACCAAAGAGCCACACCAACTCTTTTACTGGACGGCGCACAAGCCCTTCACAGGTCAAACGTTTGCCATGTCACTTCAACCCCAGCTTCAGGGTGGATACAGTCCGAACGAAGATGAGATCGCGTGGATGGGGCTTAAGCCGGAAGACATTTTCGAAGGCGCCTCTTGGCAAGAATTCAGACATGCATGGGAAAAATTCGCGGGCGAAGACTACATTCTTGCAACCTGGAACCAAATTACCCGGCGCCTCTTTGAAGAACGATTCCCACCCCCCAAACCGAGTCTACAACTGAAAAGAATCTACTGTAACATCCTGGGTGACGCGTGCGGGCCTCTCTCTAAAATCATTGAAGAGCGCGGCCTAGAAGTTCTGAACTTACCTTTATCGGGTCGTTCAAAGCCAAGACTTAGTCAAGCTGTCGCTCTCAGTCATTGGCTCAGAGAATTCGAAGCTGAACACCAAAAACTCGTCACTTCCCAATCAGGTTTTGAATCAGGTCAAGAAGCCGGCCCACGCTAAAAGGCTTCTGGATAAAACGTGTGTTCGGTTGCCCCAGCGCATCTTGCTCTAGCTCTTCATCCACATATCCAGACATGTAGATCACTTTCATGGTGGGGCGGCTCTCTCGTAACTTCTCAATCAAACGAGGGCCACTCATGCCTGGCATCACCACATCTGTCAGTACCAGATCAAACGTAAGGTCTTGAGCATCACAAAGCTCCCACGCCTCGTTTCCATTGGTGGCTTCAACCACTTCGTAACCTTGCTTCTCCAGCAGCCGACGGGCCAGCGAGCGAACGATCTCTTCATCTTCAACCACGAGAACGCGGCCGCTCCCTGTATCAAATTCACCAACCGACTTCTCCGGACTTCTTTTGACTGGCGCTTTTTTCGCCGGAAGAAAGACTTTAAAACAGGTTCCCTCTCCCAACTTGCTCTCAAGCTGAATGACACCACCGTTTTGCTTCACAATACCGTAAACCGTAGACAGCCCAAGTCCCGTTCCCTTACCTGCATCTTTGGTCGTAAAGAACGGCTCGAATATTCGTCCACGAATCTCTTCTGGCATGCCCTGGCCGGTATCGCGAACCGCAATACATACAAACTCACCTGGCTCAGCTTCCCATCCCCCAAGTGCATCGGTCGAGACCTCTGCTTTTTGCGAAGCAATCGTCAACTCACCACCGTCAGGCATGGCATCACGCGCGTTCACAACCAGGTTAACGATGACCTGTTCGAGTTGAATCGGATCAATTTCAATCCATCTGGATTTAGCGTCCGGTAAAAAAGACATATTGATGTCTTCACCAATCAATCGGCTAAGCATCCGCTCAAAAGATGAGACGACAAAATTCACATCCACCAATTGAGGCGCAACCACTTGATTGCGACTGAATGCCATCAATTGGCGAGTTAACCGCGTCGCTCTATCTGTGGCTGTCAAAATATCCTGAACGTCCAAGGCCACGTCATCTGTGATATGTTTCGCTTCTAAGAGCAGCTGTGCCGATACACTGATACCTGTCAGTAAATTATTAAAGTCGTGTGCTATGCCGCCGGCCAACCTACCAATGGCTTCCATCTTTTGTGCCTGAAGCAATTGCGCCTCCAGGCTTGCTCTCTCGGTCTCAACACGTCTTCTTTGCGAGATATCCCGGCTAACCCCCAATACACCCAAAGGCTCTTTTTCCGGGCTCATCAACAAGCTCACCTGAGCTTCCAACCAAATCTGTGTTCCATCGTACTTGGTCTGCTCGACCTGAACGGTCATCGGATCCGTCAACATCTCAATGGAGCCAGAAGTAATGAGCTCCGTTTGCTCGATATCCGTTAGGGCATGCAAAGGTAAAAAATCATCCAACGTTAAATCGAGGGCTTGCTCTACTGAGATTCCCAAAACGCGCTTCACTGCAGGACTACAATAATCGATCAGACCATCCATGCCAGCGGTCCAAATAATGTCCGTCGCATTCTCCGCAAGAACCCGGTAACGTTTTTCACTTTCCCGAAGCGCTACCTCAGAGCGAACTTGACGACTGATGTCTCGACGAACCGTTACGCACCCTTGAACTTCATCACCTACTTGAAGCGGAGAAAACGTAGCCTCTTGATGAGCCAATGCTCCATTGGCTCGCCTGACAACCAACACGCCATGAAAACTTTCTCCAGCTTGGAGAGCTTTTGCAGCCAAGCGGTAAGTTTCGCCATTCTCAAAATCGTTTTTGAAGATCTCTTCAGGCTCTCGCCCCAATACCTGGTTAGCACCGTAACCTGTCAGGTTTTCAAAGGCCTGGTTGACGTAAGTTACTTTGCCCGAGGCATCCAGTATCTCAATGGATTCATCAACTTGTTCCATAGCCAATGACAACCGATTGGTCACATTTGTTTCAAAAGTGGATTTTATCGATTTTAGTTGAGATAGCTCGTCCGAAACGATCGTTCGGTTCCCCTTAGCAATTAAATCCAAAAGACCGGTGTCGGCTACTGTAGGATGAACACATACCCATTCAAGCCCTGACTGGTCCAAAAGCATATCGCAGCGCGTCGCAAATCGCGTCAATTCACCCAACTGCTCCGATTCAATCTCACGCCGCCAAAGCTCGAGAACTGATTCAGGCCCTACAAGAGCAAAGCGGATCTTCGTGGGATGTACAGACCTTGGCGACATGGCTGCAAAATAGGCAAAAAGAACTGTTTAATAAAGGTTTAGAACCGAATGTGTCCCAAATTAACTGCGGTCGCCATGTTTTGAATAAGCCACGATCAGTTCATAGAGACGCTGATGCTCAGAGAACACCATGCCACTGAATCCAAAAGCCTCACCCCGCGTAGTCACCTCATAGCCCGGGAAATAGGGGTTTAGAACCGATACGCTGATAATATCTCGCCACGGCACCCAACGAAAAGACCCCGGACCGATGATCGTAATCCCACCGGTATCTACGGTCAAAGAGATGGAAAAATAATAAACGCTGACGAACCCGAAGAGGTAAAGAAAAAACAAAATCCCCAGGTAAGCCGTCGCTGGCATGAAGTGCTCACCGAAAACAGCCAAACTTGTGACCAGCATCAGCATAATGCACCAAAAGCCCACAGCAAGCGCTATAGGTATACGCATGGCAAGTCTGGTTCGGAAATTGAACCCTCTTTTTAACGGGTGAATCATCTTATTTAAATTATAGAAGGCGCGATCGTACCTCGCAACATTACCTTCACCCCACTCCACACCCATTTCAGACCTAAGTACCTATTAAAACCCAATTCTTGCCTGCATCTACGTCATCCCCTATTCTTTCTTGAGTTGTTAGATCAGCCTTTGCTTCGTTTTCTAACCTGGAGGTTAGAGCCGCAGCTGAGATTGGTGGAAGCAACGTACTGGGGATAATTTATCGACTTGTGGGGAATAAACTGACAGCGACGAAACTGGCAGCGACCTCCTGGTTGGTAGTAGTCTAGTTCACTGGGGAAGCTTGCGTTGCAAAACGCAAGAACGAACAGTCGATAATCACCCACCTGTAACGGGTGAGCAGGATGATGCGATATGGATGACGTAGTCAAAGAGTTCCTTGTAGAGAGCTACGAAAACCTCGACGAAATGGATAG
>CAZZDT010000213.1:0-6363 GCA_964652435.1 uncultured Bdellovibrionales bacterium | reverse complement strand
AATCCCTTTTTACGTAAACCAACATTCTGAAAAACTTCACCATCCACAATTGCCCGGCCACTGAACCAAGTGAAAGGTGACTCAATTGGCGCATCAGGTGGCATACAATCCGCCGTAACCCCTATATCAGCGACGGTTCGGGTTTGCTTGCGCATGGCTTCCCAATCCGACGGAGCCATCTCGATTTTTACATCCAGCAAACGGGTTCGCTCATAAACCTCATCGCTGCGATCCACCTCTTCAGTATCCGCCGGGTCAGTAGAGTCGGTGGCATCTGCGGGATCCGTTGAATCTGATGCATCTGTTGCATCAGCCGGATCTGTTTGGGTTCCCTCAGGTTCGGCCTCCGCACAACCAATCACCAAAACCAGAGCCAAAAGACCAAATAGGTTTAGACTTCGCTTCATCATCAACTCCTAGAATCCCCATGAAGACAATCACAGCCAATACGTTACCTGCGATACCAAAACTAACTTCATTTCACATCATTGTCACGCGTAGACGAATGCGCCCAACCAATATTCAAGGAGCATCTTAATTTTTGGATTTGTTATGCCAACTGAATGTTTTGAATCTCAAAGAGCTACGGCCTTATGGTGATGACCGCCTTCTAAGGTCTCCCCCGATAAGGTCCAGAAAACAAGCAGCGGCTTTTTTCGAGGAAGACGAAAGGTGATTTGAAATAGCGGCGCTCCCTGCTCCACCCAGCAAGCATCGTCTAAAAGTGGTCCAACCAACAAAATCCTCCAGATTATCCCGGCCCCGCCATGCTTGCACCGCTCTGTAATTGCGGGACTTTTTGGTTCCAGAGAAGAAACGAAGCTTTAAATTGCAAAGACGCTGTGGTTCTCCTTCCAGATCCCCTATGATTTTACGAACAAAGGAAATCGACGTTGGCAGATCCCATTGAAAGCAGGGTTTTAATTTTTGACCATAACCATGCTCATCGCGCCGCCTTGCGAGATCTATTCCTTAAACATCACCTGCAAGGCATTGTCGCAGAAAGCGAAAGCAGACTTTACGAAATCCTTAACGCCAATATTGAGCTCGGCGCAATCTTCATCAGTCAAACCGATGAGTCCTCTCGCAACAAAAACTACTCGTTTTTAAGAGGCCTCCATTTTCAACGCGCCGAACTGCCAATCTTCTTTCGGCTCGACAGCCAAAAAGATGTGGACGAACTTCCCGATGACCTCAAAGCACTCTGCGCTTTTGTTTATTCCAAAGAGCAAATGGGTCAACTTGATAACGCTATTTCCAAACACATCTTTTCTCCGTTTTACCCGTTAAGCCTCATTCAGCATTTTCAAAAAATTACCTGCGAGGCCATCACCGGGCTTATTGCCAAAGTAGACGTGGACATCAGTGTTCCTTACTTGGTCCATGATAAAATTATCTATGGACAGATTTGCAGCTTGATTCGTCTCGAAAGCGATTGGTGCAATGGCTACATGATGCTCCAAGCTCCAGAACAAGATTTGATCGGTTCGGTCACATCGGGGCGAACCCCACTGCAACCTGCCAGCATCAACTTTAGATCCGCTCATGATGTTTTGGGAGAGCTCACCAATCTTATTTGGGGACAAATCAAGGCCAATATCCTGGATGCCCATGACCAAGGCAACAAAGGTCTGGTGGCGGAACTGCCACTGATTCTCAACGAGAACCGAAAATACATCACCTTTGGCAACACAGACCCTACCCTCAGCTTAGAATACACACTCAGAGAAAAAGGCACGGACAACAAACTACTGGAGATTCACCAGAAGTTTCTCTTCACCATGACGTGGCGCCCACGGTCTTACTTGGAAAGCCCTGCGGCCGTGGAAAACCTCCTAAAGCAAGGTGACCTTGTTTTTCTATAATTCGTGCCCTCTCTAAATGCATGAACCGCATCAACCCTCGAAAACTCCCAGGCAGCAAATGGACGGCCACCAAGCCGCAAAACAAAGAAAAGCATTTCTTGGTGACTCGAGTGATCAAAGAAGAGGAAACCGTTGTCTCCTGCGTGCTGGAAGCAGTTTACTCCAAGCGAGAACAAATACTTCCCTGGCAAGCGCTGCAAGACCAAGACAATTGGCGCATGGGCTGGAAATAAGCGAAGCCTACCCAAATTTGCACCCATCTATCTGAATGCCATTGATAGGGTTCTCACCAAGTGGCATAGAGCAAGTATGAAAGACGTAAAACATCACGGTCATCTTATCGCAGGTCTCGTTCTTGCATTCCTTATGATCAGCTGCGGCGCAGATACCCCAGAAACCTCTGATCCTGGCGAGTCCAATACCATCGAGACTCCCACCATTGAAGGTGAACCCGATACCACTGAAACCTCCACCATAGAAGACGAATCTGATACCACCCAACCTTCCAGTGGTGACGATGAATCCGATGCTACTGAAACCTGCCCGCAAAAAAATCTCTTTGCCACGGAAGTGATTTCATTTGAGCCCGGCGAAGGCGCAGGTTACGGTTCCGGGGAATTCCCGGAAATCGTTCTCGGACCTCCCAATGGCAAAGGTAATAATGCTGGAGGCCTTAATGTACTCAGCTTGGGCGTTGGAGGCACCATCACCATGGGCTTCAGCGGAACCCCGATTATTGATGAGCCCGGCGCGGACTTCATCGTTTTTGAAAATCCATTTTGGGTCAACAATATACCCGCAGATGTGTTTGCCGAACTGGCCGAAGTATCGGTGAGTGACGATGGTGAAACCTGGCACGTCTTTGATTGTGAACCCGTTGATCCTGATGCCGGCGATTTCGGTCAATGTGCCGGATGGCGCCCTGTCCAAGCCTTTGAGGTTAACGACGATTACGTGCTGACCGCAGAAGAAGCAGGCGGTGACGCATACGATATTGCTGACCTTGGTCTCGAGCAAATTTACTTTGTCCGAATTCGAGACTTGTCCGAGAGCGGAGCAGCACCTACAGCTGGCTTTGACCTCGACGCTGTAGGCGCAGTGAACTTTAGCTGTCCCTCTTCCACTGAGCAATAATCGCTAAGCAGCCACCTCTTGCTCTTTGCCTTGGAACTCAAACAACTTCATATCGCTCACGGCTCGATAGCCCACTTTTTGATAAATTCCATTGGACGTTGGATTCTTCATATCCGCCACCAATGTCACGTAGCGGGCACCTTCGTTTAAACACTGTTGCGTTAAAGCAGCAGTTCCATCGGTGCCATAACCGTTCCCTCTAAAATGAATAGGTGTGTAGACAGAGCCAATACGCGCCGATTGGGCATCTTCATCCAAATAACGTTGCAGCAAAGCGACCCTACCTTGATTGGTTTCCCAGTAGAAATACTCACCTCGCTCAACCATGGCTTCTACGCGCTCGCGTGTCGGAACTCCCTGAGGCAATTCACAATCCTTAGCAAACTGGCACACCCATGGATAAAGATGCTCTAGGTCGGCGAGTTCACATCTTTGCAAGCGAGCATCCCTACGCCAGTTGTGGTCCACCTCTCGCAGACAATAAAGCTTCATATGAACGCGCAGCTCGGGAATACGTGAACCATTGGAAAACATTTTTGCAAATTTCCACGAATCCGAGGCCGGCCCCAAAACACCCGGCAGCTCTTGGTCAAGATCTTCAAGTTTGAGTGCCAGCGCATCCGCAGCCACTTGAGGCATCTCGGTAACCATCAAAGGAAAAGGCGGCGTGCGCAAAGCAGCCCCAACTGTTTGCCCGTGCTCATCCACCACCAAGAGCGCATAGGGTGAGTGCTCGCCATAAGAATTTGGGTTGCGTAAAATAGAACGAATAATGCTCAGCATCTGCGCATAGAGTACTGGCTTTTGTTCAAGCAGCGGTTGTGCCTTCTTATAAAACTGCTCGATATTCTCGTAATAAATTACTTGCATCGTTATCACCTCCAGGGCCGCTGACTTCGCGACACATCAGAGGAATCTGCAATTAAAATGCCACCCCAAGAACCTAACGATTTCAACTGAGCGAGTGAGAAATTGACGAAAGTGACGACTCATGAGTCGACACTTTCACGTCAGTTTCCACGATTACATGGGCCAACAATGATTGGTGCGCTTATTAAATTTAAGGCGCTCCCACACAAAATGCCACCACAGCTTGGCTGGGGTTGATGATGGGATTAAGCCAACCGGCCGATTCTGCCTGGGCACATGAATAGTGCCAGCTGCGTTTCGGTGTAATAAAATACATACCCTCTTGGGTAGGTGCTTCAAGCGTAAGCGTTCTCGAGCCACCATAAGCTCCGTAACAACCACTGCCACCGCTGCTAAAGCATTCGTAATCTTCACTCGGCCCAATGCAAGCGGAAGCCGTCGAAACGCCCAGCGAATACTGCGTCACACACCCAGGACATGAACCACAGGACGCGCCCACAACATTGTAGTTGAATGAAACCGTAAACGTCTCACCGGGACCAATGCTGGTTGAAGTGGTACCCCCTCCATTAAGCACTCCGTTGGTGACTTCCAAACCGGCATAACTGACACTGCCTCCCACCATCAGTGGCGTTGGCCCATCTAGCCAGCAAGTATCACACAAATCCCCTACACCATCGCCGTCGGTATCGGCTTGGTCTGGGTTAAGCATCAAGATGCAGTTGTCATCAATGTCCAACACACCGTCGCCGTCTTGGTCGTCTTCGGTTGGACAACCCTCGCACGCATCAGCTGGCATAATGGTCACAGAGTCTGTGGCCAATTGTCCGGGCACACCATCAAACACGGCCTTCACGCTGCAGGTCCAATTCTCACAAGCTTCTGTTGCATCGGAAGGAACTGTTTCCAAACCATTGTAGATATCCGATTGTGCATCATCCACCGTCCACTCAAAGGTGTAGTTCACTTCACCGCCATTGGGGTCTACCGCCGGAGTGGTGATGATACATTGCAAATCGTTGTTCTCGGTTGGGTCTTGAGGATCAATCTCAACCACAAAGTCCGACTGCAAGTTGATGCAATCGCCATCGATGCACACCAAGTCTTCACCGCAAGGCGTGTAATCAGGCAATGTCTCATAACCGCAATCGCCCGTATCCCCATCACAACTGTCGGCGGTGCATGGGTCGCTGTCGTCGCAATCAACAGGGTCATCCTCTACGCACACACCTTCCTGACACGTTGCAGGTACGCACATATCGTCCGAGCATGATGTATCGTCCTCAAGCATTTCGTGGGTGCATTCACCGGTACTGGCGTTCCAAATATCTTCCGTGCATGGATTTCCATCATCGCAAGAAATCCCTACACACATGGCCGCTACCGCAATGTTTGGATTGATCGGCGACATCAGCCACCCAGCATCTTCTGCCTGCCCGCATGAGTAATGCCAGCTGCGCTTGGGCGTTAGAAAATACATCCCTGGCTCCACTGGCGTGGCCAAGTCCACATTCACGGAACCACTGTTGGTGCCATAACAACCCGAACCGCCGCTGTAGAAGCAATCGTGTTCTCCGGGAGAGCCCGCACATTCATGGCCCGGGGCAAAGCCCAAAGAGTATTGGGTAACGCAGCCGGGGCAGCTGTCGCAGTTGGCACCGGTCACCGCATAATCAAACTTCACATTCACACTGCTGGCCGCAGGAATTTGGTCGTGTATCGCGCCCATGTCGTTCACCTGAGTATTGCTGATGGTCACACCCGCACTGCTCACACTGGTCGGCACTTCAAAGGGCACATTGCCATCAAGCCAACACAAATCACATGGGTCGCCGATGCCATCGCCATCCACATCTTCTTGATCAACATTGGCAATCAGCGGACAGTTGTCCACGGCATCCAGAATGCTGTCGCCATCGAGGTCATCAATGGTTGGACATCCAAAACAAACATCGTTGGGCGCAATCAATTCGGTATCTTCGCCGGTTGGACCATTCACACCGTTGGCCGTGGGCGTAACCACGCAGGTAACGGTATCGCAGGCCTGCGTTTCTTCAGCCGGAATTTCCGCATCAACATATGCAGGAGCCACCACACCGTTCAGCAACCACTTAAAGCTGTACGTAATGGCATCTCCATTGGGGTCGACACTTTCACCCACAATGGTGCACGTAAGCACATCTGAATCCACCGGACCTTCCGGCAAAATCTCAACCACGGGCGGTGTCGGCGGCTCATCCAGCGGAATACAATCGCCCTCTTCACAAATCATCTCTTCACCGCATGGCGTTCCATTGGGAAGGTTTTCGTAGCTGCAATCGCCCGAGTCGTCTAAGCAGGTTCCAACGGTGCAAGGGTTAAAATCATCACAGACCACCGGTTCAGCGGGCGTGCATGCACCTTCCAAACATTCGGCCGTTACAAAGCAAAGGTCGTCTACGGGGCAAGCGGTTCCATCGGCCACATTGGCGTTGATGCACGCACCGGTATCTTC